>JBGASH010000038.1:0-21367 GCA_044229775.1 Bacteroidia bacterium | reverse complement strand
GAGTTGCAGATTTTGATCCTTCTGCATCTACCACAACGCTATCTGTCGGTGGCTTTTTAGCTAAATACGACCCAAATGGAAACTTTTTATGGTGTGGAAAGGTTCCTGAAGCTTGGGACATGGATTGCGATAAATCTAATAACGTTATTCTTTCAGGCGTTTTTGCAGGGATTCAAGATTTTGATCCATCTACGGCTACTATGACACTTATTCCAAACGGTGGAACTATCAGCGATATGTTTCTTGCAAAATATAATTCAAGCGGGCAATATCAATTCGCGTTTAATTTAGGTGTCAGCAACGCAGCTGATATTGCTAATGAGGTGTCCGTTGATAAAATGAACAACATATACATTACCGGGGATATAGGTAACGGTATAATAGATTTCGATCCCTCAGCGTCAACTGCTACAGTTGCAGCTGGTCTTCAGCCTAATTTTTTGGCGAAATATGATAGTTCAGGCAACTATATTTGGGCATTTAGTATTGGTAGCGCCACAACAACTAATGTACGTGCAAACGCTTTGTCTTTAGATAGTCTTAGTAATGCTTATATTACCGGTTGGTTCAATGGTATTGTTGATTTTGACCCCTCTATAGCGACCTATACTATCGCACATCTTTCAGGCCAAGGTGTCTATATAGCAAAATATGATTTGAACGGACAGTTCCAGTGGGCTTTTCCTGTAAAAACTTCTTTAAGTAGTAGCGATGGTAGAGGTATTTCTGTAGACGATTCATCTAATGTTTATCTTGGATGCATTTTTCAAGGCGTAGCAGATTTCGAACCATATCCTCCGGTGAAAAGTTATACAGCAATTGGAACCGCAGGAGGAGTGGCAAAATATTCATGCTATAACCCAACCCAACCGATAAGTACTACATCTGCAACCTTAACAGTTTGTAGCGGGAAACAGGCTACAGTATCAGCAACAGCTAACGGCGGCATTAACTGGTATTCGAGCAATACATCTACCGTAATTTTAGGCACCGGGTATAATTTTGTCACTCCAACTTTATCTGTGGGCTCTTATACTTATTTTGCCGAAAGTCAAATATGCACTGTGAATCCAAACAGAACACCTGTTTCTTTTACAGTGATTCCCTCTCCTACATTATCGATCACAGGTTCCAATACAGTTTGTAGCGGCCAAACCATTACTTTAACCGGAAGCGGCGCTTCAACTTATTCATGGAGCACATCTTCTAATTCGAGTAGCATTATAATCACCCCAACAGTTACCACTACTTATTCATTAACAGGTACTGCCCCAAACGGTTGTCAGAATACGGCAGTATTCAGTGTGAATGTTCTTTCTCCCACGTTGAATATAATTGGCAACTCATCCATTTGTTTTGGGGGTTCAGTTACTCAAACAGTTTCCGGGGCTAATACCTATACGTGGAGTAGCGGATCAACAAATTCTATAACGGTTTTAACCCCTACCTCAACCACTTCTTATACAGTGAGTGGAACAGACGGTAACGGTTGCATCGGTTCTGCAATAAAAACCATCATAGTAAATAGTTTACCTATATTAACGATCAACGGTACCAATGCTGTTTGTATTGGATCGTCAATATCCCAAACGGTAACGGGCGCACAAAGTTATACCTGGAGTACCGGTTCAAACTCAGCTACCATTTCCATAACACCCACGGTAACCGCAAATTATACTGTATCCGGAACAAATGTAAATGGCTGTAAAAACTCTGTTATAAAGACAATAACCGTGAATCCGCTCCCTTCTTTGAATATTTTAGGATCTAATTCGGTTTGCATTGGGTCATCATTGAATCAGACAATTAGCGGGGCATCCAATTATACATGGAGCAGTGGCCAGACAACTTCAGCTGTGATATTGACACCAACGATTACTACTACCTATACAGTATTAGGTGTAGATGTTAATACCTGCACTAATTCCATTTCAAAATCTATAACAGTAAATCAGTTACCAATAGTAAATGCCAATAGCAGTAATTCAGTAATCTGTGGCCCACCTTACCAACAAACAGCCACCTTAACCGCAACAGGTGCTACTACTTATACTTGGAGTACATCAACTAACGGTTCAATCGTAGCTATTTCTCCAAGTGTTACTACCTCATATACAGTTACAGGAACAGACAATAATGGCTGTACTAATACTTTTGTAATCACTCAAAGTGTTTCTACGTGTGCAAATATCTCCGAACTCCCAACTCCGAACTCTGAACTAAAAATCTTCCCCAACCCCAACAACGGCGAATTCACTATTTCTCTAAACAAAATTTCCGAAAACACCTATGCCGAAATTTATAATTGTTTGGGGCAAATAGTAATAAGAAAACCGTTAGTTGAAACCAATACCAAAATAAATTTAACCGAGCAAGCGAATGGAATTTATTTTGTGAGGATATGTGGGATGCTTTTACAGAGTAAAGTAATTAAAGAATAAATGAGAAAAAAATTATTCTTATTTGTGTTTGTTTTTGGATTCATTGTCTTCATGAAATGTCAATATCCATCACTGAATTTTGCTGCGGCATTTGATGGTAATGCTATATGCACTGTATGGGGCTCTACCAATGACTCTAATGGAAATAGTTATGCAGCGGGGACATTCAATTATATCGTGGATTTTGATTATTCTTCTTCTGTATACACAATATCGGCCGGAACCGCTGGAATGAGGGATGTGTTCTTGACAAAATATAGCAAGACAGGACAATTTTTATGGGCCTTTAGTTTGGCATCCCCTGGGGATGAAAGTTGCAGAGATATTGAAATGGACAAAAATGATAATGTTCTAGTGACAGGTGGATTTTATAATACAGTGGATTTTGACCCATCCGCTTCTACAGCGAATTTAACATCAAATGGTGGAGGAAATGTTTTTGTGGCTAAATATACCAGTAACGGACAGTATTTATGGGCTTTCGCTATTGGATCCACATTTGGTGATGTAGGCTACGCAATTATTAGTGATAACCTCAATAATATTTGGGTTACAGGAATTACATACGGTGTTGCTGATTTCGATCCTTCAGCGTCTACGGCCACATTAGCTGCAGGAGGTTTTTTGGCTAAATGCGATCAGAATGGAAATTATCTTTGGGCGGGAAATGTTCCGCTGGCGGAAGATTTAGATTGCGATAAATTCAATAATGTAATTTGTGTAGGTAATTTTGTTGGCACCAAAGATTTTGATCCTTCAGCGTCTACGGCAACGCTTGCTTGTAATGGAGGAGGATCACAGACTGACCTCTTTGTTGCGAAATATAATTCAGCTGGTCAATATCAATTTGCTTTTAATATTGGCGGCACCAATTCAGATCTTGTTTATGAAGTGGCCGTGGATAAAATGAAGGAAATTTACATTACAGGAAATCTGGGAAATGGAGTAGTTGACTTTGATCCTTCTGCTTCAACGGCCACTGTTAATACAGCGGTTAATCCCGGATATATAGCGAAGTATGATAGTTTAGGCAACTATTTATGGGCATTTTGTACTGGCGACATGTATTCTTCTTCTGGGAGTGAAGCAATTTGTGTTGATGCATTAAGCAATGCTTATATTACCGGTGGATTCAATGGCACTGTAGATTTTGATCCCTCCAGCGCATCATATACTCTTTCTGGAAACGGCGCATATATTGCAAAATACGATATGACCGGACAATTCCAGTGGGCATTTCCAATTAAAACATCTTTAAGCAATAGCGAAGGCAGAGGTATTTCTGTTGATGATTCGTCTAATGTTTATCTTGGATGTATTTTTAAAGGCGTAGCAGATTTCGAACCGTATCCTCCTGTGAAAAATTATACAGCGATTGGTGCCGCTGGTGGAGTTGCAAAATATTCTTGTTTTAATCCGTCACAGCCTGTTAACACTACCTCTTTAAATTTAACGGTATGTAGTTTGGATCAAGCTACTCTTTCTGCAACTGCTAATGGGGGTATTAACTGGTACTCCAGTAGTACATCAACTTTAATTCTTGGTACAGGATATAATTTTGTAACTCCAACTTTATCTGTGGGCTCCTACACTTATTTTGCCGAAAGTCAAATATGCACTGCGAATCCAAATAGAACTGCTGTTTCTTTTAACGTGATTGCTTCACCAACATTATCTATCGCTGGTACTAATACCGTGTGTAGTGGTCAAAATATTAATTTGACCGGAAGTGGAGCTTCAACGTATACTTGGAGTACATCTTCTAATTCGAATAGTATTGTAGTTTCTCCAACAATTAACACCACTTATTCAGTAATGGGAACTGCGCCTAACGGTTGTCAGAATACCGCCACGTTTAGCGTAGCTGTTCTTTCTCCTACATTAAGTCTTTTTGGAGGATCAACCATTTGCAGCGGGAGTTCAATTACGCAAACGGTTACCGGAGCAAACTCATATTCATGGAGCAGCGGATCCACAAATTCGGTTGTAGTTTTAACTCCAACAGTAACCTCATCATACACTGTAACTGGTACCGATGGAAACGGATGTACAGCTTCCCTAATAAAAACCATTACTGTAAATAGTTTACCAACATTAACTATAAATGGATTTAATTCAGCTTGTATAGGATCAACATTAACCGAAGTTGTAACCGGGGCACAAACCTACACGTGGAACACTGGTTCAAACTCTCCTACTATTTCAATTACGCCAACTATCACAACAAATTACACAGTTTCGGGTACCGATATAAATGGTTGTTCAAACACTATTGTAAAAACAATAACGGTGAATGCACTCCCTTCAATGACCATTTCAGGCTCTAATTCCGTTTGTATAGGTTCAGCAATAAGTCAGACAATTAGCGGGGCATCCAATTATACTTGGAGCAGTGGCCAGACAACTTCAACTGTTATATTGACACCAACGATTACCACTACCTATACAGTATTAGGTGTAGATGTTAATACCTGCACTAATTCCATTTCAAAATCTATAACAGTAAATCAGTTACCAATAGTAAATGCCAATAGCAGTAATTCAGTAATCTGTGGCCCACCTTACCAACAAACAGCCACCTTAACCGCAACAGGTGCTACTACTTATACTTGGAGTACATCAACTAACGGTTCAATCGTAGCTATTTCTCCAAGTGTTACTACCTCATATACAGTTACAGGAACAGACAATAATGGCTGTACTAATACTTTTGTAATCACTCAAAGTGTTTCTACGTGTGCAAATATCTCCGAACTCCCAACTCCGAACTCTGAACTAAAAATCTTCCCCAACCCCAACAACGGTGAATTCACCATTTCCCTAAATAAGATTTCAAACAATACCTACGCCGAAATTTATAATTGTTTAGGACAAGTAGTAATCAGAAAACCGTTAGCAGAAGCGAATACCAAAATAAATTTAAGCGAACAAGCCAATGGAATTTATTTTGTGAGGATCGTTGACGAAAACTCCTCTATCACCATAAAACTCATAAAAGAGTAACGATTCCCGTCCCCCTCCTCCTTCGACAAGCTCAGGACAAGTTCGGAGGGGGATAAGAGCCCGCCCGTACCGAATGGTACATTCGGGCGGGGGAGAGGCCTAATTCCTGACCAATATCATATTTCCGCACACCTTTCATCACTTTTTTCTTTTGCTTAATGCAGTAAATATGCATTATGGTTTTAACGCAAAGTGCTTTTATATTACCTTTTGGAAAGGTAGGTATCAAAGATGTTTCTTTAGTGGGTGGCAAAAATGCTTCGCTGGGAGAAATGGTGAAACATCTACAGCCCTTGGGCATAAATATTCCCGATGGATTTGCCACCACCGCCGAAGCGTTTCGTGTTTTTTTGAAAGAGAATGGTCTTGTTGAAAAACTCAACGCTCTCATCCATACACTCGATAAAAAAGAGTTCACTAATCTCGTGGCTGTTTCTAAAAAAGCCAAACAATTAATTTTAAACGCGGCGCTTCCTAAAAATCTGATGAATGAGATCGCGTTGAATTATAATTCTCTTTGTAAAAAACATAACCGGCAACTGGATGTGGCCGTTCGCAGCAGCGCCACCGCCGAAGATCTTCCAACCGCTAGTTTCGCCGGACAACATGATTCGTATTTAAATATCAACGGCGTTGACGCCGTGTTGAACGCGGTTCATAATTGTTTTGCTTCTTTATATAATGCAAGAGCCATTAAATACCGCATCGATAATGGTTTTGATCATAATAAAGTGGCCCTTTCGGCAGGCATACAAATAATGGTACGCTCCGATAAAGCAAGCTCCGGCGTTTGCTTTACCATTGAACCCGATTCGGGATTTAAAAATGTTATTGTTATTACCGGTTGTTGGGGACTCGGAGAAAATATTGTTCAGGGCGCTGTAACGCCCGATGAGTTTCATGTGTTTAAACCGGGCATTGGAAAAAATAAAAGATCCATCATCTCAAAAAAATTAGGCTCTAAAGCAAAAACTTTAATTTATGCCAATGAGGGAACCGTGAATACTGAGACGCCAATTGAAAAACAAAAACAATGGACGCTCACCGATCCCGAAATTGAGACCATTGCCAAATGGGCCAATATAATTGAACAGCATTACAAAATGCCAATGGATATTGAGTGGGCCAAAGACGGGATCAGTAACCAACTATTTATTGTGCAGGCAAGACCCGAAACGGTTCATGGTTCAAAAGATCCTTTTGTAGTAAAAGAATTTTCTATCAAACAAAAAGGAAAAGTTTTAGTTTCAGGAAACGCGGTTGGCGCAGGAATTGCCTCGGGAGTTGCAAGAATTATTAATTCATCAGCTGATTCAGATAAATTAAAAAAAGGAGAGATCTTAATTACAGATATTACGAATCCCGATTGGGATCCCATTCTTAAAAAAGCCGCTGCCATCATTACCAATAAAGGCGGAAGAACGAGTCACGCGGCTATTGTTGCACGCGAAGTGGGTGCCATTGCCATTGTTGGCGCGAACGGTGCTACTGAAAAAATAAAAGACGGTGATCTTATCACCGTAGATAATTCACAGGGAAAAAATGGTTTTGTGTATGCGGGAAAAGCGGAGTGGACCGTAAAAGATCTGGATTTCAGAAATATTAAAATGCCGCAAACCAAACCCATGATGATCCTGGCCGATCCGGATAAAGCTTATAAATTGTCGTTTTATCCCAATCAAGGTGTAGGTTTAATGCGTTTGGAATTTGTGATCAATAACGCTATTCGTGTTCATCCCATGGCCTTAGAGAAATTTGATGAGCTGAAAGATGCCACTGCAAAAAAAGAAATAAAAGCATTAACCTATCAATACCCCGATAAAAAAAATTATTTCATTGATAAATTAGCACAAGCAGTGGGAACCATTGGCACCGCCTTTTATCCTAAAGATGTTATTGTAAGGATGAGCGATTTTAAAACCAACGAGTATGCCAATTTATTAGGAGGAAAACAATTTGAGGCGGATGAGGAAAACCCCATGATCGGTTTCAGAGGCGCTTCGCGGTATTATAACGAGCGATACAAAGAAGGATTTAAATTAGAATGCGAAGCCATGAAAGTGGTAAGAAACGAAATGGGATTATCTAACGTAAAATTAATGATTCCCTTTTGCCGCACGGTTGAAGAAGGAAAAAAAGTTGTAGCTTTAATGGAAAATTACGGATTAAAGCGCGGTGATAACGGTTTGGAGATTTACGTCATGGCCGAAATACCAAGCAATGTTATCTTAGCCGAAGAATTCGCGAAGGTGTTTGATGGTTTTTCTATTGGTTCCAACGATCTTACGCAATTAACATTGGGAATTGACAGGGATTCAAACATCATCAGTGATCTGTTTGATGAGAATAACGCCGCCGTAAAATACATGATAGCGCATGTGATCAACTCGGCAAAGCTTTGCGGCGCCAAAATTGGTTTATGCGGACAAGCACCCAGCGATTATCCGGAATTCGCGGAATTTTTGGTGAGTCATGGTATCGATAGCATCTCTTACAATCCGGATGCACTATTAAAAGGGATCGAGAATATGAACATAGCAGAAATAGTATAAAAAATAAATTATGGGAAAATTAGATAACAAAACAGCCATTGTAACGGGAGCGGCATCGGGCATGGGAAAAGCCATGGCGCAATTATTTGCCAGAGAAGGGGCAAACGTGGTAGCGGCCGATCTTAAGCAAAATGAAATTGATGAAGTGGTGAACGCGATCACAAAAGCAGGTGGAAAGGCCATTGGTATTGCTTGCGATGTGTCGAATGAATCGCAGATAAAAAATTTGATTGACGGCGCGGTTAAAAAATTCAGCACCGTTGACGTATTAGTGAACAACGCAGGGGTAATGGATGATTTTATGCCCGTTGACCAGGTAACAAATGATCTTTGGAACAAGGTAGTGGGAATTAATGTGAATGGTCCGTTTTATGCTTGTCGTTTAGTTGTTCCAATTATGTTAAAGCAGGGAAGTGGATCCATTATCAATATTGCTTCGGTAGGAGGATTATATGGTTCGAGAGCGGGCGCAACGTACTCTACATCCAAACATGCTGTAATTGGGTTAACCAAGAATATTGGGTTTATGTACGCGCAAAAAGGAATACGTTGTAATGCTATTGCACCGGGCGGCGTAAATACCAATATTGGCAAAGGCATGAAGCCAAATCAATTTGGTTACGAACGCTGTACTTCGGGAGCAGGAAGCATGCCGCGAATGGGAGAAGCCGATGAAATTGCGCGAACCGCTTTATTTTTAGCAAGTGCCGATTCGAGTTTTGTTAACGGTGCGGTGGTAACGGCAGATGGCGGTTGGACCGCTTACTAAATAGCACAAACTTTACAGCTTACCTGATTTTCACTTTCAGTAATACCGCTGTTGAGTACCTGTGTGCTTTTGCAACCGTAACGGTAAACGGTAACACCTTTTGCTTTTTGTTTCCAGGCTAAAAAGTAAGCGTCGCTCACATCTTTTACACTGGCGTTCTGTGGTAAATTAATTGTTTTTGAAACCGCGTTATCAGTATGTTTTTGAAAAGCTACCTGGTGTTGGATATGCCAGCGTGGTTCTATTTCTAAAGAGGTTTTAAATAATTCTTTTACTTTGGCAGGAAGATCTGTTTTTTCAACTGTACCACTTTTTTTAACTTCAGTTATAATTTCTTCCGAATATAAATTATGTTCTTTTAAGTACGACACAAAATTATCGTTCAACTCATAAAGCGATTGATTGCCCAACACATTTTCGCGGTGGATTGCCAAGGCGAAATGCGGTTCAATAGAAGAGCTGGTGCCGGCAATAATGGAAATGGTTCCCGTTGGAGCAATACAGGTACGCGTAGCATTTCTTATTTTTCTATTAGGAGCATAAATACTTTTATCCCAATTGGTAAATACCCCGCGTTCTTTAGCTAATTCTTCGGAAGCTTCATCACTTTTCTTTTTTACAAATTCCATGAGCTCTTCGGCTAATTTAAGCGCGGCGTCAGATGCATAGGGGATCTCGAGTTTAGTGAGCAGATCGGCCCAACCCATAATTCCCAAACCAATTTTACGATTTCCTTTTACAATGTTCTTTATTTCGGGGATCACATAATTATTCATGTCAATTACATTATCCAAAAAGCGGGTGCTGTTCTTTATCACTTCACCAAAGTGATCCCAATTCAATTTCTTTTTTTCTTTATCAAAGAATTTAGCCACATCAATAGATCCTAAATTACAGGCTTCGTATGGCAACAAAGGAATTTCGCCGCAAGGATTAGTACATATCATTTTCCCGAGAGCGGGAGTGGGATTACTTTCATTAATGGTATCTAAAAAAACCAAACCCGGATCGCCGCTGCCCCAGGCATTATTCACGATCTTTTCCCATAATTCTTTTGCCGAAATGGTTTTGACGTTTTTTTTTGTGTTAGGGTCTTTTAAGTCCCACATTTTATTTTCTTCAACGGCGCACATGAAGTCGTTGTAAATGCCTACCGAAATATTGAAATTACTTAAAACCCCTTCTTGTTTTTTTACAGTAATAAATTCTTCAATATCGGGATGATCGATATTTAAAATTCCCATGTTGGCGCCCCTGCGCTTTCCACCCTGCTTGATATTATCGGTAGCAGCGTCAAATATTTTCATGAAGGCAATTGGTCCCGATGAATTGCCGGAAGTAGTATGAATAAAATCGCCTTTATGTCTTAATTGAGAAAAATTAAATCCAGTACCGCCGCCACTTTGTTGAATAAGCGCGGTGTGTTTTAAGCTGGTAAAAATATCTTCTAAACTATCGCCCACCGGCAGCACAAAACAGGCGCTTAATTGGTTCAATGGAATACCCGCGTTCATGAGGGTAGGGGAGTTGGGTAAAAAATACAACCCACTCATCATGTCACAAAAGATCTTTTCCCATTTGGACGCGGTGGTTGCATCGTTGTAAATGAGTTCAGCTTTGGCAATGTGTTTGGCCACGCGTTCAAAAAGCTGTTGAGGCGTTTCCGTAAATTTCCCTTCGTTATTCTTTAACAAATAGCGGCTTTCTAAAACTTTTATGGCGTTTTCTGTAAGTGATGTCATGGTTACAAGCTATTAAAGATAGTAAATGTGACGGAACGCCAAAAAACAAATTTCGTTAAAAATAAGAGGGAATATTGGCGATAAGATACCTAAGGGTTGACCCTCTTTCCCAATATAATAAGGTCCCTTTCCGCATCATCCATCAAGGCTACTTTAGGAAGATGCGCCCAGGTTTCGAAACTAAATTTGTGAAACAGTTTTAAGCTGGGTTCATTGTGACCGAAAATAAAGCCTAAAAGATTTTTAATGTTCAACCCGGGGCATTCGTCAATAGCTTTACGTAAACATATTTTTCCGAGTCCTCTGGCCTGAAATTTTTCTTCCAGGTAAATACTTACTTCAACGGTTCCGTCGTAAGCGGGCCTTCCATAAAAAGAATTAAAACTCATCCAGCCTGCGTATTCGCCGTCGCAATTAACTACCCACAATGGCCTTTTGTCTTTAGAATGTGCATTGAACCATTGCAGTTTGCTTATAACACTTACGGGTTCAAGATCGGCAGTTGCTAACCGACCCGGAATAGAAGCGTTATACGTTCCAACTATTTTGGCGAGATCGTGTAGTGTGGCATATGTGAATTCTATTGTCATTGTAAATATTTCTTTTGGCTCAGCTACAAACTACGATCCCGATAGCTATCGGGACCCAACTCCGAACTAATATAACATATTATTATACGGATACCTTTTCACATGCATTTCTTTAACCATCTCGTATAAAACTTTTTTAAACTCCTCCACATTCTCTTTATTTTGAGCGCTAATGAAAACACATGGCGTATTTAAATTCTTCATCCAGCTTTTTTTAAGATCATCCAACGATAAATTACGTTTTGTACTCGGCGTAAGATCATCTTCTTCCTTTGGATCGTAGGTGAAAGCATCAATTTTATTGAATACCAAAAGCGTGGGTTTGTCGCCGGCTCCAATTTCCTGCAACGTATCTTTCACTACATTTAAATGATCTTCAAAATGCGGATGAGAAATATCCACCACGTGGATCAAAACATCCGCTTCGCGCACTTCGTCCAAAGTGGATTTGAAACTCTCTACTAACTGTGTTGGCAATTTGCGAATGAATCCCACCGTATCGCTCAATAAAAAATACAAATTGTCAATCGTTACTTTCCGCACTGTTGTATCCAGTGTGGCAAATAATTTATTCTCGGCAAACACGTGGCTTTTACTAATAAGGTTCATAATAGTGGATTTCCCAACGTTGGTATATCCCACCAGTGCAACACGGATCATATCGCCACGATTTTTTCGCTGCGTGGCCATTTGTTTGTCAATTTCCTTTAAGCGGTGTTTTAATTGAGAAATTCTATCATTAGTGATACGTCTGTCGGTTTCAATCTCTTTTTCACCCGCGCCACCCCTCGTTCCGGTACCACCACGTTGTCGTTCCAGGTGACTCCACATTCCCTTTAAACGAGGAAGTAAATATTGCATTCTGGCCAGTTCAACTTGTGTTTTAGCATGTGCTGTTTGCGCCCGTTGCGAAAATATCTCGAGTATCAGCAAGGTGCGATCTAAGATCTTTTTACCAAATGCCCGCTCAAGATTTCGCTGTTGTGAAGGAGAAAGTTCGTCATCAAAAATAATAATGTCTATATTATTTTCTTTAACGTACTTATTTATTTCTTCTACTTTTCCTTTCCCTATAAAAGTGGACTTATCGGGCTTTTCTAATTTTTGCGTGAAGGTTTTTTTGGTAACAACACCATAGGTCTCGGCCAGGAAGGCTAATTCGTCCAAATATTCCTTGGCCTGTTCGTCGCTAACGTGTTTTTCTATAACACCAATGAGAACCGCCGTCTGAATTCTTATGGAAGTATCGTGAAGTTCTGCTTTCATTTAGATCGTACTTCGTTCCCGATAGCTATCGGGATCGTACCTCGTATTATTTTCCTTTGATATTCGCCTCAACATAAGCGGCGATACCACTGGCCTGTTCATCACTCATTTCAATTGGGTTCATGCTGCCCTTACCTTTAAGAATAGTTTCTTTGATCGCGGCGACATCCATCATGGTCTTTGAAATATCCGCAGCGCCCGAAGCACCTTTTTTACCATCAATACCATGACACAATTTGCAATTTGCTTCGTACATAGTGGCACCATCGTTACTGCCTTCCACGCTTGCCACGGGTTTTTGTTTCCTCGACATCTCCGCCAAGCCGTAACTGGCGGTGATCATCAATAAAGACAAAGCGGCTAAAACCTTATTTCCTTTCTTAAATCCTACAATTGCTACCGGGATCGATAAAGCCACTAAAACCAATTTAATGATCAAAATAGATTTTATTTCAGCTACCTGTGTTAGCAAATAAATACCGGTTGCTAAAAATAAAACGCTAATGATCATCTCGGGGATCTTAATGAATTTTGTAAATCGATCAAGCAGGTCCTTACGGTTGCTTAACAATAAAATAGTTTTAATAACGTAAATTAAAAAGAACAAGGTCACCACTAAAGTGTGAGTATGTAAAACGCCTTTATACATGAGATTAATTTTTACTCAAAATTAACAATTTATTGTATAGTAAATCGGCTTGGCAAAAGCTTTTATTAACCCGCTTCCATCCCCCCATTGGCGTGATTTACTTAATAGGCTGTTACTTAGAAAGTAAAAGTTAGGTGTTGGTGCCCTAAGCTTATGAGCATTTGTTATATTTGGTGTCTGTAAAAAAACATGCCAAAAGCATTTAGAATACTTATACTTTTTTTCCTTTGCGGATCTTTTGCTTTTGGACAAGTTACTTTTCCAACAAACGGCGCGCCTAATCCGGTGCATACCATTTACGCGCTAACCAATGGTATCATTCATTTAGATTATGAAAGCACCATTAACAATGGTACTATTGTTTTTCAGGATGGGAAGATATTGATGGTGGGAGAAAAAGTACAAATTCCGGCCGGCGCGGTAGTCACTGATCTTAAAGGAAAGCACATTTATCCGTCATTCATTGATCTGTATAGCGATTATGGTTTGCAAGACGTAAAAAAACCGGATCCCTCGCAATGGGTGCCAAACGAAAATAATTTAAAGGGAGCCTATGGTTGGAATCAGGCCATCAAATCGGATGTAGAAACATATAAACTATTCATTCATAACAAAGATAAAGCCGACGAATTACGGAAGAATGGCATTGGTGTGGTACTCACCTCGCAAAAAGACGGGATAGTTAGAGGAAGCGGCTCTTTAGTTAATGTGACCAATCAAAAAGAAAACGAAAGTATTATTAAAGACAAGGCGGCGGCGTTTTATTCGCTTAATAAAGGAAGCTCGCCCCAAGGTTATCCATCGGCGTTGAACGGATCTATTGCATTGTTGCGTCAAACCTATTACGACGCGCAGTGGTATAAAACCAACGCCGCAAAAACCGAATACAATATTTCCCTTGAAGCGTTTAATCAATTACAGAATTTACCTGCCGTGTTTGAGGCTAACGATAAGTACAATATTTTACGTGCTGCCAATATTGGTAAAGAATTTAATGTGAAATATATTGTAAAGGGTGGCGGAAACGAATACCAAAGAATAGAAGATGTTAAGAACACGTTTTTAAAATTTATCATTCCTGTTAATTACCCCGAAGCTATCGACGTGGAAGATCCTTACGACGCCTCGCAGGTTTCGTTGACCGATCTGAAGCATTGGGAAATGGCGCCAATGAACGCTTCGGAAATGGAAAAGAATTTTATTCCGTTTTGTTTTACATCAGCCGATCTAAAAGATAAAAATAGCTTCTTACCCAACATTCGTAAAGCTATATTGTACGGCCTCTCTGAAAAAACAGCGCTTAAAGCCTTAACCAATAACCCGGCCGAATTTATTGGGGTAAAAGATAAAGTGGGCGCGTTAAAAGTTGGAATGTATGCCGACCTTTTTATTTCTAATAAGAATATTTTTGAGGACGACGCTTTTGTTTACCAGCATTGGGTAAATGGTGTTTTGAATTCCTATGTTGATCTAACCATGCCCGACATCAGAGGAAATTATTCGTTGATCACTCCCGAAAAAACCTATAAAGTAAAGATAGGCGGCGAAATAAATAAACCCGAAGCTACGATCGACACTACTAAAATGAAATTGAATTTAAGTTTCAAAAATAATCTGGCCACTATGAGTTTTGTTTACGATAGTAATAAAGTGGCAAGGTTGAACGCCAATTACAATGAGGTAACAAAATCGTTTGATGGTAAAGGACAATGGTTCGATGGTAAATGGTTTGATGTTAAAATGAGATTTGAGAAAATTGATACCGCTAAAGTGAAACCCGCCGATAGAAAGAAAAAACCGGAGATCGGAAAAGTATATTATCCCTTTACAGCTTACGGCGAACCTATACCCGAGAGCGATGGCATTTTTAAAGATCAATGGAAGAAATTTAAAAACCGTTACGATGCCGTTTTAATTAAGAACGCTACGGTTTGGACCAATGAAGGTGACACCGTGTTAAACGAATACGATGTATATATTACCGAAGGAAAAATTGTGCGCATTGCTCCGAATATTGACGCACCAAAAATGGCTTACGCAAAAATTATCGATGGCAAAGGCAAACATTTAACCGCCGGAATTATCGACGAGCATTCGCACATAGCCCTAAGTGGGGGAGTGAATGAGGGCGTTAGAGCCAGCAGCGCCGAGGTGAAAATGGGTGATGTAGTGAATCCGGAAGACATAAATATTTACCGTCAGCTTTCCGGAGGTGTTACCACCTGTCAATTACTGCACGGCTCGGCAAATCCTATTGGAGGACAAAGCCAGATCATTAAACTGCGTTGGGGACAAAACGCGGAGGATATGAAGTACGAAAAGGCGCCACAGTTCATAAAATTTGCTTTAGGTGAAAACGTAAAACATGGCAATGGCGCAGGTGATAGCCGTTTTCCTCAAACCCGAATGGGAATTGAACAGGTATATGTAGATTATTTTACGAGAGCTAAAGCGTATAAAAAGCAATTGGACGATTTTTCGAAATTATCCGACAAATTAAAATTAACTGCCGTGACACCACGAAAGGATTTGGAGTTAGACGCCATTGCTGAAATTTTAGATGGCAAAAGAAATATTACTTGTCACAGTTACGTGCAAAGCGAAATAAACATGTTGATGCATGTGGCCGATAGTTTAAAGTTTAAGGTGAATACCTTCACACATATTTTGGAAGGTTATAAAGTGGCCGATAAAATGAAGGCGCATGGCGCAAGTGCTTCCACCTTTAGCGATTGGTGGGCCTATAAATTGGAAGTAATGGAAGCCATTCCATATAACTCGGCTTTGTTAACCAAAGGGGGAGTGAATACCTGTATAAACAGCGATGACGCCGAAATGGGAAGACGATTGAATCAGGAAGCGGCCAAGGCCATTAAGTATGGTGGATTAAGTGAAACGGAGGCGTTAAAACTGGCAACTTTAAATCCGGCAAAAGCGTTACACATTGATGATAAAGTAGGAAGTATTAAAGTTGGAAAAGTGGCTGATCTTGTTTTGTGGAGCGATAATCCTCTTAGCATTTACGCCAAAGCGGAAAAAACAATTATTGATGGACAAATTTATTTTGACCGAGATGAAGATGCGAAGTTGCGTGATGAGATCAAAAAAGAACGCGCCCGTATCATTAATAAATTAATTGCCGAAAAAAATAAAGGTGTTAAAGTGGTGAAGCCTGAACGTAAAAGGCCAAGACTGTATACTTGTGATACCTTAGAAGAAGAATTAAATGAGAATTAGGAATACATTCATATTTATTTTTATTTTTTGTGGGATTATTGCATTCTCACAAAACAAGAAACATATTTTATTAGCTAATGGCATAGCGCACATTGGTAACGGTAAGATCATTGAAAATTCTTATGTTGCTATAAACAATGGAAAAATTGAAATGGTGGCGCCGGTGGCGGGAATACGGTTAAGTCCTTCCGTTTACGACACCATCATTGAAATTCCTGGCAAGCATGTTTATCCTGCATTGATCAATTGCAATAATATTTTAGGTTTACAAGAAGCCGAAATGATTAGGCCAACCAGCGATTTTAATGAAACCGGTTTTATTAATCCACATGTAGAACCTTGATCGCTTACAATACCGACAGTAAAATTTTACCAACTGTAAAAACCAATGGGGTGCTGTATACGCAAGCTACGCCGCGCGGTGGTTTAGTTTCGGGTCAATCGTCGGTATTTGCATTAGAAGGATGGAATTGGGAAGACGCTGTTTTAAAGGCGGGGATGGTATTCATGTGAATTTCCCCAAATCCATTCAAAAAAATGGTTGGTGGGCCGAGCCTGCTGCACCCGGTAAAAATTCAAAGTTTGATGAGGAAATGATGGCCTTGAATAAATTTTTTGAAGATGCCAAAGCGTATTGCGAAAACAGCACCGGAACTTTAGAAAATAATTTGCGTTTTGAGGCCATGCGCGGCATTTTTAATGGTACGCAAAATTTGTATCTCCACGCCGATTATGTTAAGGACATTATTTTAGCGGTTAATTTTTCAAAAAAGTACAAGATCAAAAAACCGGTTATTGTAGGTGGAAAAGACAGCTGGAGGTGTACCGCTCTTTTAAAAGAGAATAAAATCCCGGTAATGTTAATTCGCTTGCACGATCTTCCCGATCTGGCAGAAGATGATGTGGACCTGCTTTATAAATTACCGTTCTTGTTACAAAAAGATTCGGTGCAGTTTTGTTTGCAGATGGAAGGCGATATGGAAGCGATGCAAAGCCGTAATTTACCATTTGTTGCCGGTACCGCTTGTGCCTATGGTTTAAGTAAGGAAGCCGCTTTGCAAAGTGTAACCTTAGATGCGGCAAAGATCTTAGGCGTGGATAAATGGATAGGCAGTTTGGAAGAAGGAAAACTGGCTTCAATTGTGGTATCGGAAGGGGATCTTTTGGATATGAAAACAAACAAAGTTGTTGTAGCTTTTATAGCAGGAAAACCGATAAATCTCTTCAATCACCAACAACTCCTTTACGAAAAGTACAAGGCGAAATACGGTATAAAATAAGCGGTTTTGTACCACTCATAAGGTTTCGACAACCATTTACATTATTTAACAGAAAAGGCGCACCAATGTTCGCTAACTTTACGTTATAGTACACGATGGAAGACATTTCATGCATAACCAGAACGGCCGAAATAGGGCGAGATAGTTTGGGATTTATTCGAATAAGGATCTTGCCAGGATCGGTTTTGGATGATGCTGACGCTATTGATAATTTCCTGGTTATAAAGAACCTCTCTGATAATCAAAAGCAGTTGAAACTGATAGATGTGAGAGGGAATTCAAGTATGACCAAAAAGGCCAAAGAAGTATCCCGAAAGAATATATCTCCCGCCAATACCATTGCACGCGCCTATTTAACGGATTCGTTTCTGTCGAAATTACTTTATGATTTTCTTCAAAAGTTCACAACGCCGGAAGTACCTCAAAAGTTTTTTACTGATGAAAAGGAAGCCATTGAATGGCTATTAAGCAAAAAACCGTAATTTTACGGCTCCAATGTCCGACATTACCATTCACGTACAAAATGCCGAAGGAGAAAACACTTCTTTGATCGCTCCAACCGATATGGGTTTAAGTTTAATGGAATTTCTTAAAGGGAATGACTACGATATTATGGCCACTTGCGGCGGTATGGCGCTTTGTGCCACTTGTCACGTTTCAGTGCTCAGCGGTTTTGAGAAACTTTCGGAAATTAGTAACGATGAATACGCTATGCTTGATACCCTCCCTAACATTACCGAAACTTCGCGTTTATCGTGCCAGTTAAAATTATCGGATCAGATGATTGGAATAGTGGTAAAGATCATGGGCGACGGATTGTCATAACCGCATCAATTATACATTTTCATCGCGGCATCTATTAAAGTAGCTACATCATCAGGATAATGGTTTGTTCCCATTGGTCGCTTTTTGCGCGCTAATTTTACGATCACCATTTTTTTAGAAGGAACACAAATGATGTATTGCCCTAAAATACCACGTGCGTAAAAAATATTTTCACCTTTATATTGCGTAAGCCACCAATTATAGCCATAGGTATGATTTGGTGTTCCGTCGGTTTCTTTACAATTGAATGGCACTATACTGTTGGCAACATATTCCGAATCTAAAACTTGTTTACCGTTCCATTTGCCATAATTCAAAAATAAAATCCCTAAACGCGAAAAATCAACGGCATTAGAGTTTAAGCAACAAAATCCTTTTTCTTGTCCCTCTTTTTTATCAAGGCTCCACCAACCTGCGCGTTCACACTCTAGGTCTTTCCACAAACGCTCGCTTAAATATTGCGAGAGGGGTTTGCCGGTTGCTTTAGTGATGCAAATGCCTAATAGGGCAGAATTGCCGCTCAAATATTTAAAGATCTTTCCCGGTTCATCTTTAGCCTCATAACCGCAGGACGTTTTTAAAATATCGGTGCCGTAATATCCTTCGGCGGGATAAGCAAAAGGGTTTATATAACTTTCATCAAAATCTATCCCTGAGGTCATAGTGGTTAAATGCCTCAAACAGATCTTTGCTTTTTTTCCTTCCGAAAATTCGGGAATGTATTTACTCACCGGTTCATCAATGCTTTTAATAAAACCGTCTTTAATGGCGCATCCTAAAAGAACACCGCAGTAGGTTTTTGCCATGCTAAAAGAGTTGGTGTGACTGGTATCACTGAAATCATCCCAATATTGTTCGTGAATAAGGCTATCGTTCTTAACGACCACAAACGCGTGCGCTTTGTATTGTTTAAAAATGTTTTCGGTTTCTTCCGGCAATCGCGCCGAATTATACAGAAGTGATCTTTTTAAAGGTTTTGGATCAAGGGCCTCCACTTTGCGGTTATCAAAGATCTGGTATTCGGTAGCGCTTGGACCACTTTGACCTTTTAAATACGTATTCCAAATTCCTTTATATAGATAAAAACGGCCCGAAAACAGAATAACAAGATTAAGCGCAATAATTATTACTAGAATTGTTTTGAGAAGAAATTTTAAAATACGTTTTAGCATGACACGGGTTACACTAATGAATGTTTGCGGTGTTCGATCAATTCACATTCAAAAACCGTGCTAAAATTATTTTTTAATTTTTGTTTTATTTCCTGCAGATCCATTGCTTTAACGCCAAGTTCTTTGTTTAAACTGGTGACCGCTTTGTTTTGAATGCCACACGGAATAATATGATTGAAATAATTAAGATCAGTATTTACATTAAATCCCCATCCGTGCATAGTTACCCAACGACTGCATCGTACACCAAAAGCGCAAATTTTTCTGGCATTAGGTGTATTAACATCTATCCATACGCCGGTTTCTCCTTCGCTGCGTTCGCCTTTAACGCCATATTCCGCTATGGTTAAAATGATGGTTTCTTCCAATAAGCGGAGGTATTTATGAATGTCGGTAAAAAAATTATCAAGATCCAGGATCGGGTAACCCACCAACTGGCCAGGACCATGATACGTAATGTCGCCACCACGATTGATCTTATAATACGTGGCATCTTTTTGAGAAAGTTCAGTTTTATTAATTAGAAGATTTTGGTCGTCACCGCTTTTTCCCTGTGTATACACATGCGAGTGTTCTACAAATAAAAGATAATTAGGAGTTAAATTTTCAGAACCGGAATTTCTGTTATAAAGTTTAGCTTCAACGGTTTTATTGAAAAGATCTTCCTGATGATCCCATGCGGCCTTATAATCCATTAAGCCCAGATCCTCAAATATTACCTGTTTGTTTTTGGGCATTGATCTTTGCTTTAAAGCTTCAGAAAAAAATTAAAATTTAGAAAGTTCTTTTTTGAGATGATCTATAATATTTACTTCTACGGGATCGATATTTTTTATTTCGGCAAGGTAAAGACTTATCCAGTCGCCAAGATTGATAAGGTACATATATTGTTCTAAGCGCGAAACACCTTTTGCGGTAATATCGATAACGCCTGAACAATATTTTTCAAAAACCGGTTTGGCTACCTCGTAACGTTTTTTAGTACGGTCGTAATCAAAAGACGTTTTAAAGGTGATCACAACCAGATCATCATTCTTGGTGGTCCAGCCTACCAATTCGTTGTGATTCATTTCGGGAAACACGTGATGCCAGCAAAGCATTTTACTGTTCTCGTTTATTTGCTGCCGAAATCTAACACTTACGCCTTCACAGCTTCCCAATGAGTAAATTACAGGAATTTTATGTAATAATTTTTTGGCGGTTTGTTCGGCCAAGGATCTGATGGCAGTTTGTTCGGAATTGAGCAGTTCAATACTTTTTTTAGCATCATCCATCAATGTTGCCGGCGCGAATTTATAAAAGGTAAAGATCTTTATTAATTGAATTAAAGAATAACCAATGCAGGAACGGGGAGGCATACCACCGGGGATCTTAATAACATCATAAGAATTTGCCTTGGCAATTTCTTCAACTTTACCGCCGCTTGTGATGCAAACCACTTGCGCTTTTTTGTCAACAGCTTGCTTCATGGCCGCTAAAGTTTCTTCTGTATTACCCGAATAAGATGAGATAATAACTAAACTTGAAGCATTAACATAGGCCGGTAAAAAATAATCTTTGTTTACGAGTACGGGAACCGGACAAACATCTCCCACCAATTCAGAAATAATGGTTCCACCAATGCCTGAGCCTCCTAATCCTGTTACAACAATATTTTGTACGTTGTTTTTCGGACTTAAAACAGCCTTGTTGGCAATTTCAATAGCTTCCTTTAACTGGTTTTGGAAATTTTCAATTAATTTCTTCATATGAATGGGACAATAAATATATAGAATTAAACGCTACCGATGTTACATTTAGCTTAGATTTCGTTCTTCGCTAACAAAATTTTGGTTTTTAAT
>JBGASH010000317.1:0-2591 GCA_044229775.1 Bacteroidia bacterium | reverse complement strand
TGAAATAAATTCCAACCTACCCTTAAACTGCTGGGTGATCTCTTCCAAACACAAATTTCCAATGCTTCCCTGATGTGTATGATTTATTTCGCCAGAAAAGTGGAAAGTACCATTGGTAATATCCTCACCGACTTTTTTGTAGGCGTCTCTGAACGACATGCCGCCTAAAACCAATTCATTAACGGCTTCAACGCTATAAATGAATTTGTACTTTTCATCAGATAAGATCTCCTGATTTATCTGAATTTCCTTCAGCATATTGATAGCGGCGTTTAAGCAAGATCTGATCTCGGTAAAAGCAGGAAATACTATTCCTTTTGTCAATTGAAAGTCGCGGTGATAACCTGATGGCAGGTTACTGAGTAATAAAGTTATCTCGTTGGGTTTTGCCTGAAGGATATTGCATTTAGCCCGGATCAATTCAAATACATCCGGATTTTTTTTATGCGGCATGATGCTGCTGCCGGTTGTAAGGTATTCGGGAAAAGAGACAAAGCCGAAATTCTGTGAATTATACAAACAAATATCGGTTGCCAGTTTAGAAAGGGTAGAGGCAATGCCCGCAATGGCAACCAACGCTGATTTTTCGGTTTTTCCTCTTGTCATTTGCGCATAAACCGAATTGTAGTTCATGCTTTCAAAGCCCAGTAGTTTGGTGGTAATTTCCCTGTCAATGGGCAACGAGCTTCCATAACCTGCTCCCGAACCCAATGGATTTTTATTGGCAACATTAAAAGCGGCTATCAGGTTTTCAAGATCATCACTTAAACTTTCAGCGTAAGCGCTGAACCACAAACCAAATGAGGAGGGCATGGCCGCCTGAAAATGGGTATAACCCGGCATTAAATGGTCTTTGTGTTCATTGGCTTTTGTAATTAAAACGTCGAATAACTCCTGCAATAAAGCCGAAGTTTGTTTTAATTCGTGTTTGATATATAATTTTATATCTACTAAAACCTGATCGTTCCGTGAACGAGCTGTGTGAATTTTTTTTCCTGTTTCGCCTAATTTTTGAGTAAGAATGATCTCCACCTGAGAGTGTATGTCTTCTACGCCGTCAGCGATCTTAAATGTTCCTTTTTTTATTTCGGCAAGAAGGTTTTCCAGTTCTTTTTTAAGAGATAAAAATTCAATCTCGGTAATTAGTTTTGTTTCAAATAACATTTGAGCATGGGCTAAAGAGCCAATAACATCAAATTGCGCCAAATTCATATCAAGCAGCTGGTCGTTACCCGCCGTAAATTCCTCAAGCCATTTTGGTGATTTTTCCCGATAGCTATCGGGATTTTGTTTTTCCCAAAGTTTTGTAGCGCTCATAGTAATTTTTTTAAAATGTTAATGTAGGTCTCAATACCGTCTTCAATTTCTATTACATTAATAAATTCATCGGCGCTATGTGACCTTGCCGAATCGCCAGGACCCATTTTTAAACTTGGCCACGGCATTAAGGCTTGGTCGCTGGTGGTTGGCGAACCGTAAGTTGTGATCCCTAGTTTTTTTCCTTCAACAACAAATGGATGATCTTCATTAATACTGGAAGGCTGAAGTCTTACCGAACGAGGTGTTACTTCGCAACTCACGTGTTGTTTTATTATTTCTAAAACAGCCTCATTGCTGTATGCGTCGGTGGTTCTTACATCAATGGTAAATTCGCATTGTGAAGGAACAACATTATGTTGAGTACCTGCTTTTATTACAGTTACCGACATTTTTATTTCACCCAAACTTTTTGAAATTTTCGGAAACTTAAATGTTCTAAACCATTCAATATCTTTCAGCGCTTTATAAATAGCGTTGTCGCCTTCTTCTCTGGCGGCATGTCCTGCTTTGCCAAGGGCTTTGCAATCCAAAACCATCAATCCCTTTTCGGCAGTGGCCATTTGCATTAAGGTAGGTTCTCCTACAATAGCAAAATCTACGGGAGAGATCTTGTCAATAATAGCAGCCACCCCGTTCTGCCCTGATATTTCTTCTTCGGCGGTAGCGGCAAAAATGACATTATAGTTTAAATTTTGCTTATCGTAAAAATTCAAAAAAGTGGCAAGAAGCGATACAAGCGGACCACCTGCGTCGTTACTTCCCAAGCCGTAAAGCTTTCCTTCTGAAATTTCGGCCTTAAAAGGATCTTTTGTGTAAGCGGTATTAGGTTTTACTGTATCGTGATGCGAATTTAAAAGAATGGTTGGTTTAGAAACATCAAAGTATTTATTCTTGCACCAAACGTTATTCAGGAACCTGAAGGTCTCAATTCCTCTACTGATCAAAAGATCGTTGATAAGTATAGTTGTTTTATCCTCCTCTTTACTGAATGAAGGAGTGGCGATGAGTTCTTTCAATAACTCAACGGCCGATGTTTTGAGGGCTAAAATATTATTTGGATATTCTTGTACCTTCATGATCGGTTGAGGAAATTAATTTTAGGAGAGCATCTGATTTTCCAATTTGAACATACTTAACGCCTTTTTCTATAGCAGCAAAGGCGTTATCCAGTTTAGGGATCATACCTGCCGAAATAGTACCGTTATTTTTGTTTAACGTGTAATCTACCGGCGTAATATTTTTTATAACGGAATTTTCATTGGCAATATCGC
>JBGASH010000316.1:0-2609 GCA_044229775.1 Bacteroidia bacterium | reverse complement strand
CCCGTAACAGCACAAATGGATCAACATAAAATTCGGAGTATTTTTCCTCCAGCATTTTTTCGGCTTCCTTAATTGATAAACCGGCTATCTTAGTATAACCACCACCGGGTATCTTCACAGTACCATCAGATTCAACTACCAGATCAACGTTACTTTGAAAAACCGCTGCATTATTAGCCTGCGAAAGGTCGATCATTTTAAAGCCTTTGTTGGTAAACACCCTATACTGGATCGCATCATTAGCGGCAATTTTGTAATCTTGTCTTATCAAAGAATCGGCTAATTGGTCGTAATTAAAGTCGGTCCTGGTCTTAAGCATTAGGTTAGGCCTGAAGACCTTACAGGAGGTGGTAAGAAGAATTACTAAAGGAACAAAAAACAGCAGTTTGCGCATAGTATGCAAAGATAAAACTAATTGTTTATATATAAAATTTAACTAATTGAGGCTTAGCGGGGATACTCGATGCGAACATGGTACATATTCATGAGCCTTTTTTTGAATATTTTCTTTACAATGGTGATGTCTTTAAAGGTTATATCCGAATTAATGAATTGGTTTTCTTTTACCTTATAATCAATGATCCTGTCAACCAGATCGTTTATCTGAAGGGCGTCAAAGGTTCTTAAACTTCTTGAGGCCGCTTCTACCCCATCGGCCATCATTAACACAGCCGTTTCTTTACTGAATGGAATTGGCCCCGGATAACGAAACATTTCTTCATTAATGATCTCGCCCTGATGATCCTTTTTGAAGTTATTGAGAAAAAAACCTACGGTGGTAGTACCATGGTGGGTTCTAATAAAATCAATGATCTGATCGGGCAATTTATTTTGTTTGGCTTTTTCTATACCTTTAATAACATGGGCAATAATAATCTTGGCGCTCTCCTCGGGTAAAATTTCGGTATGCGGATTAATTTCGCCTATCTGATTCTCGGTAAAGTATCTTGGATTATCCATTTTACCTATGTCGTGATACATGGCGCCGGCCCTTACTAACAAAGGACTTCCCCCAATATGAAACATGGCTTCTTCGGCCAGGTTTGCCACCTGCAACGAATGCTGAAAGGTGCCAGGAACTTTTTGCGATAACTCGCGAAGAAGGGGCGTATTGAGGTCGCACAATTCGATAAGGGTAAAGTCTGAAATAAACCCGAAGATCTTTTCGGCCATAAAAACCAAAGGATATGCCAGCAAAATAAGGATAGAACTGATAAAATACGGCACATAAAATATTTTTTGAGTCACTATTTTTTCGTTGCCGTAAAACAAATTAACCGCTAAAAACCCTACCAGATAAAATAACAATACTACTGCCGCCGAAACGGTTAACTCACGACGTTTTTGCATTTGTGCTATACTAAATACGGTTCCCATGCCGGCGATAAGCTGTATGATCACAAATTGAAATTTATCGGCAGCGAAAAAAGAACAGAGCAAAATAGTTATTAAAAACGTGAACAAGGCTGTACGGCTGTCAAAGAAAATGCGAATTAATATTGCTACCAAGGCAAATGGAATGGAATTAAAGAACAGCACACCATATGGTGCCATTTTACCGGAGGTAAAAACCGTAAGGACCACAATTAAAAACACGAATGTCACCTGTCTGTTTTGGCCGAAAATAGATTTCCGGAAATAGGCCAGATACAACATTAAGATGGCAAGTATGGTGGCCGCTAACATAAACCGTCCAACTACATTCATGTAACTTATTTCGTTTCGGTCGCCTTGGTTAAAATAAAATTTAAGTAATTCTCTTTTTTCTGGTGTAATTTCATCATGTTCTTTGATGAGGGTCTGGCCTTGCTTAACATAGCTACTATAAACCGATTGGTTACTTAAGGTTTGTTCAATAGCGGCTTTGGTTAGTTTATCGTTATAAAAAACAGTTACTGTCAGGTATTTAATACAATCTTCAAGTACCTTGTCTTTATTAGGATCGTTTTGCAATTGTTTTTCAAAAAAAGCCACAGCGCTTTCGATGGTATAAAAACTCCCATAATTTTGTAATTCGGCTGAACCGTTATTAACTACATAAATGGCTAAATCGGTATTTGTTTTATCCGTTTTCTCTATTACGCCCTTTGCAAAAACCGAATCCAATAACCCGGTGGCCGTTCTTAAATAACTGTTACCACCTTTCTGTAACAGCGATCTCATCTCATTCAAATTCTTGTCCTGCTGATCGGTATTTACTGTAAAATAAAGGGGCGACTCAGCTACGAGTTTTTGATTTTGATCTTTTAACAAAGAATCGCTTTTTGTCAGAAACAGATCTTTATCGGTAACCAGATCATCATAGGGCCAGGTTTTTAACCCTTTAATAGATGTATACGAAAGAATTTTACCCGATGGCAATAAAATAGCTACCAGGATCACTGCCAAAAAATATAAACCAAATTTAAATACCAGCGAATGCTTATCGCGTATAATATTGAGCCATTTCACTTGTACAAAGTAAAGATATAGGACGCCTCAACTGAAGGTAACTGCGCTATATTATTAACAGCACGTTATTAGTTAAAGGTCAATAGCACCATTGTTAAAGTTTAACCCGAAAGTATGATGCTTAGTTCTTCTTAGCCGAATCATCACCTTTCTTGCCC
>JBGASH010000037.1:0-21945 GCA_044229775.1 Bacteroidia bacterium | reverse complement strand
ATTGGGATTTTGGGGATTATAACTCTATCAATAATAATTCTAACGCGATCCATCCGCAGCACGAATATACTTACGCGGGTGTTTACTCGGTGTATTTAGTGGCCATCAACGCGCACGGCTGCAGCGACACCGTTATGCATACTGTAGAGATCCTTCCCGATTACGCGATCTATATTCCTAATGCCTTTACACCGGATGATAATGGTAAGAACGATATCTTCCAACCAAAAGGCGTGGGAATTGATCCTGATCATTATAAGATGTACATCTTTGACCGTTGGGGGGAACTGATCTTTACCAGCAACTACTTCTATACCGGTTGGGATGGAAAAGTAAAAGGCACCGGAGTAGTGGCAATGGATGGTGTTTACGTATATAAGATCTATGCCGAGGACATGGAGGGCAATCAACACGATTATGTTGGACATGTAACCTTACTCCGTAAGGTGCGACCGGATTAAGAAAATAAAGCTCATAAAAAAGCCCCGTCCGGTAAACCGCGACGGGGCTTTTTGTTAGAGGCCGCCACTTTAACCCTAAAACCTACCACTTAACAATATCTTACAACCACCTTTACGGTTACTATTTCACAAACTTTTTTTATGGAATAACTTTGTTCTAAGCATCTCAATATAAAACAAAAAAGGCATGGATAAAATTTACATTGTTTCATTAAAAACCATAAGCCAAGAGTCTGCTAAAAACCAATCAGCAAAAATTAAACGATATAATTTTTGCCAACAAGAACAAAAGCTACGGAGCTTACGCTATCCGTTCTGAGTACGACAGAAGTGTTGTAAAATCTTTACTCATCGTGTTTTCAATGGCAATGCTTTTCGCGTTGGCCACGTATGTTTATAACAAAACAAAAGAAGAAAACACAATGAAAATTCCTGATACAGTTACTATAACTGATCCGGTAAAAATAACCGTCATTAATATTCAGTATCTAAACAAGAACAAAGCGGCGATCACCCCTCCTGATAAACCAACCGGCGGTGCCAAGAATGAAAACAACGGGATCAAAGTAGTAGATTCGGCTTCTGTGAAGACCTCAACCGTTGAATCTAATATAACTTTACCAACCAATACTTCAGTAGCAACCAGTAGTCTAACCGGTCTTCCTAATACCAGTACATTAACTTCTGGTGGAACAGGCACTACTACTTCGGGTGGTGGAAACGAAGGTGGTGTATTACCATGGTCGGAAGAAATGCCCGAATATGAAGGCGGAATAAATGCCATAAAAAATTTCATCTCCAAAAATATTTCTTATCCCGAAAAAGCCGTGATCCTTGAACGCGAAGGAACCGTTAGAGTAAGCTTTGTGGTTAATGAACTCGGAAATATTGTTGATGTAAAAGTAGCGGATGGAATTGGAGCAGGCTGCGATGAAGAAGCAGTAAGGGTTGTAAACAAACTTCCTAAATTTAAAAAGCCAGGAAAGAATGGCGGAAAACCCGTAAAAGTAATGTTTTATATTCCTATCAAATTTAAATTGCAAAAGTAAAAAAGCTATAAAAAGAGGGCCCTTCATTAATAACGTGAAGGGCTTTTTTATGGTTGCAATTTTTTATTTACATTGCTGCTTCTAATAAATGGAAGCAAAAAAAGACAAAGCCTTATTATTTATTTTTATTACCATTTTACTGGATTGCACCGGCATCGGGATAATTATTCCCGTAATTCCAACACTAATTCAGCAATTAACTGGCGCTACCGTAAGCGAAGCTTCCATTTATGGCGGGTGGCTCACGTTTGCCTATGCCATAATGCAGTTTATTTTTTCGCCGGTATTAGGGGGCTTAAGTGATCGTTACGGGAGAAGACCTATTCTTTTAATTTCGTTGTTTGGATTAGGTATTGATTATTTATTTCTTTCATTAGCTCCCAACATGATCTGGATCTTTATTGGACGGATCATTGCCGGGATCTGTGGCGCCAGTTTCACAACCGCAACAGCCTACATAGCGGATGTTAGTCCGCCCGAAAAAAGAGCACAAAGTTTTGGGATGATCGGCGCGGCTTTTGGTGTGGGGTTTATCATCGGACCGTTATTAGGCAGCGTATTTAGTTATTTTGGGGTAAGAGCGCCTTTTGTGGCAGCGGCTGTATTATCGCTCCTAAATTGGCTTTACGGATTTTTTATTTTACCCGAATCGCTACCCAAAGAGAATAGACGAAAATTTGATTGGAAAAGAGCCAATCCGTTAGGATCGCTCATACAATTGAAAAAACACAAAACAGTTTTAGGTTTGGTAGGAGGGATGGTGTTGATCTATATTGCAGGACATGCAGCTCAATCAACCTGGACCTATTTTACAATGGAAAAATTTAAATGGAACGAGAAATGGATCGGTTACTCCATTGCGTTTGTTGGTGTATCGGTAGCCATTGTACTAGGCGGGTTAATGAAGCCGGCAATGAAAATTTTAGGAGTTAAAAAGGCGATCTATGTAGGACTGACATTATACATTGTTGGATTTACACTATTCGCTTTTGCGTCGAAAGGATGGATGATGTTTGCCTTTATGGTGCCATATGCCTTAGCCGGAATTGCGGGTCCTGCCATGCAAGGATTAATTTCGCAGCAGGTTCCGGCGAATGAGCAAGGCGAATTACAAGGAGCACTCACCAGTTTAATAAGCGTTACCTCTGTAATAGGTCCTTTATTAATGACCAGTTTATTTTCGTATTTCACCGCTGTAACAACGGTGATCTATTTTCCGGGGGCGCCTTTTATGATGGGAGCTTTACTTACCGTATTTAGTTTGCTGCTGGCAACGCTGTCGTTAAAAAAATTAACTTTGTGATCAGTAAAATGAAGACAAATCATTTATTATTTATTGCGATCCTTATCTGTTTTGCAAATGCGAAATCGCAAAACTATGTGCAAACCGTTAAAGGTAAGGTTAGCGACAAAGTTACCGGTATTGGGATCCCCGGCGTGATCGTAAGGATGATGAACGATACCTCAAAAAAAATTGGCACTACCACCGATGAAAATGGTTTCTATAAGCTCAAGAGCGTGCCCATTGGTCGCCGGGGTTTCGTTTTTATTTTTATGGGATATTCAAATAGTGTAGCCAACGATGTGATTGTTACGAGTGGAAAGGAAACAAATTTGGATATGGAGATGGAAGAATCTTTGGTGGTGGTTGATGAAGTAAAAGTGACTGCTGAAGGCGGTAAAGATGTGGTTACCGATATGCAGGCGGTAAATATGAAAAGCTTTAGTATTGAAGAGACCGAACGTTATGCCGGCTCACGGAACGATCCGGCCCGTATGGCGCAAAATTTTGCAGGCGTTCAAGGAACAAACGATAGTCGCAACGACATAGTAGTGCGCGGTAATTCACCAGCCGGTATTTTATGGCGGCTCGAAGAAATAGACATTCCTAACCCGAACCACTTTGCGGTAGCGGGATCGGCAGGCGGACCACAATCCATTATCAATAATAAATATTTAGCTAATTCCGAATTTTACACCGGCGCATTTCCGGCCAATTATGCCAATGCCATGGGCGGGGTATTTGACCTGAAAATGCGTAATGGAAATAATGAAAAACACGAGCGTACATTTCAGCTGGGAATTTTAGGAACCGAGATGGCAATGGAAGGGCCCATCAGTAAAAAGAGCGGCAGCAGTTACATGCTTAACTATCGCTATTCTACTTTAGCGTTATTTTCGGCGGCGCACATTCCAATAAGTTTTGGTACCAGCGCTATTCCGCAATATCAGGATGGGGCTTTTCGTTTTAATTTTCCTACAAAAAAAGCGGGCGTATTTAGTTTTAGCGGCATTGGTGGTTTAAGCGCCATCAATATTGTTTTGAGTACAACGCGCGAAAAACCAAAAGAACTGTATGGTGATCAAACCCGCGATCAGTATTTTACCACTGATATGGGCGTGGCCATGCTCAATAACGTTTATTCGTTCAATTCGCGAACGCTAATAATGAAAACCACACTTGGTTTTGGAACACAATATATAAACGCCGAACATAAATTGATCATCCGTAATGATAATTACGTTCCCAATGATACTTTGCCTCAGATCTTAGATTACGATCAGAAAGAAAGTAAAACAACTTTATCGTGGTTTGTAAAACATAAAATAAACACTTCCAATAGCTTTAAGACCGGATTTTTTGCCAACGAGTTTCACGTGAATTATTTTGACAGAGTAAAGATCAATTCGCTTTATGATACCATTGCACAAAAGGTAGAACAAAAGCCCTGGAAAAGCAGATTAAATACTACTGCCGATTTTTATTTGATCCAGCCGTATTTTACGTTCTCGCACCGCTTCAATACCAAATGGACGCTTAATGCAGGATTAAACGCGCAGTACCTAACTCTCAATGGAAAATACACCGTTGAACCAAGACTAGGGTTACGTTATCAGTTCAAAGAAAATCAAACTGTTAGTTTAGCTTATGGCTTACATAGTCAAATGCAGCCAACCTATATTTATTTCGCCATACCCGATAGCATCGTGAAGAGTGGTGTTTTAATTCCGAACGTTAATCGCGAAATGGATAATAAAGATCTTGACTTTAGTAAAGCGCAACACGCGGTTTTAGGTTATGATCTGCAAGTAAGCCGTTTTTTCAGAATTAAAACAGAGGCCTTTTACCAATATTTATGGAATGTGCCGGTATACAAAGTGCCATCGGGTGTTTCATTACTCAATCGCGGGGCAACATTTACCCGGTTCTTTCCTATTTATAGCATGCAAAATTTTGGAACTGGTCAAAACTACGGCGTTGAGCTTACCCTCGAGAAATTATTTAGTAATCATTACTTCTTTATGTATAGTGCCAGTTTATTCGATAGCAAATATACCGGCAGTAATGGCAAAACGTATAATACCGATTTTAACGGAAACTACATGATGAATTTACTTGGGGGACTTGAATATGCTGTAGGCAGAAGCAAAAAGAACAGCATTACTATTTCTTCTAAATTCACTTATGGAGGGGGTAAACGGTATTCGCCGGTAAATCTTGCCGCGAGCAATGCCATTATGGATGTTGTGCCTGATGAATCAAAAATAAATTCGCTCCAATTTCCGGCATATAACCGACTAGATCTTAGAATAGCTTATAAGATCAACGCAAAAAATATTGGTTATGAAATTGCACTGGATCTGATAAACCTGATGAATACAAAAAATGTACTGGCATTGAGTTATTCTCCCGATCCTGCCAATATCAATGCCGACCCACTCATCAAAAATTACCAACTTGGTTTTTTACCGTTGTTTTATGTTAAGATCGATTTTTAAAAACAGCCTAGATCTTAACGCCAATTATAAGTACGTCGTCCACCTGATCAAGTGAACCTTTCCATGCAAGGAATTTTTCGGAGAGTTGTTGTTTTTGAATTTGTAATCCCGAACTGCTGCCGTCAATTAAAAATTCCTGAAGCTGTTTGGTTTTTAATTTTTTACCGCCCGGTCCTCCAAATTGATCGGCATAACCATCGGTTAAGATGTAAACCATATCGCCGCTGTTCAAAGCAAAATCACGTGTAGCGAAAGGCGTTGTGTCGTTTTCGTGTTTTCCTATCGGCATTTTATCGGCACTCAATTCTATTAATTCATTATTGCGCACCACCCAAACCGGATTATTAGCTGCCGCGTATTGTAATTTTTTATTTTTAAAGTCAAAACAAACCAAACTGCAATCCATACCGTCTTTGCCTTTGTAAGAATTACTTTCGACAGATAGACTTTCGATGATCCTTTTTCGCGTATAGTTTAAGATCTCACCCGGATCGGTTAAATGGCGTTCGTTAACGGCCTCGTTTAAAAACGAAATGTTCAATAAACTCATAAAGGCGCCTGGTACGCCGTGTCCTGTACTATCAGCTGCCGAAAGTGCAAAGCGGCCATTGCTTAAGGGTATTCCCCAATAAAAATCGCCACTTACAATGTCTTTAGGCATGTATAACACAAAATAATTTTTAAGATGTTCGTTCAGCAAATTATCACTTGCTAATAATGCTTTCTGGATACGGTGAGCGTAATTAATGCTGTCAACAATTTCTTTTTGCTTTAGCTCCAATAATTGTTTCTGCTGCTGGGTTTCCTTTTCTTTTAGTTCGATGATGTGTTTTTGTTTTTGAGTGATCCTAAAACGATTGAACATAAAAATAGAAAAAACCAGAACTAATGCTAATCCCCAGTATAAAGCATACTCTCGCGTTTTTTCTTTTTCGTATTTGGAATTTAATAATTCTTTTTCATGTACCGCTTGTAAACTGTCGGCGGTAGCCTTTTTTTCGTACTTGTACTGCATTTGCTTTTTGTCGGCCTCTGCCTTCGCATCTTTTAAATTCAGACTATCACGTGAGGCCGTAATGAGCCTAAACATTTCAAGTGCGTTTTTATAATCTTTTTCTTCTAAATAAACTGTATACAAAGACCCTGCTGCCTGGTTGATAATATTGGGAAAACGCAGCTCTTTTGCTATGGCTAGCGACTTTAGAGAATAGAATTTAGCTTGAGCAAGATCTTTTTTCGCTTTGTAGGTCACTCCAATGTTATTTAGGTTAATGGCCAATCCAGCCTTGTCGTTTTGTTTTTCGCGTATTGCCAAACTTTTATTAAAGAAGTCAAGCGCCTTATCATAATCACCCAACGCACGATGAATACCACCAATATTATTTAACGTTACGCCAATCCCAACTTCATCTTTTGTTTCTTCTTTAATAGCCAAACTTTTCGAATAAAAATAAAGTGCCTTATACATGCCCTGTTTAATGCATGAATCTTTAACCGGCAAATTACATTTAGGGTCACCGTAACTTCTGTAAAGAAAGCCAAGATTATTAAGCGATTCGCCAATTCCTTTTTTGTCATCAATTTCCTCTCTTAACGCTAAACTTTTTTTATAATATTCAAGAGCGTTAGTGGCATCATGGCCGGTTTGATAAACAAACCCGATGTTGTTGAACGAAAGCGCAATTCCTTTTTTATCGTTCAACTGTTCCTGTATCTTAAGCCCCTTATGATAATAATCTAATGAAGTTTGAATATGCCCGAGATTCTGATAAATATACCCCATGTTATTAAAACAACCGGCTTTGGCTAAAAGGATATTTCGTTTATTGGGAAGGTCAGAGGTGGCAAGTACTTTATCGCACAGATCAATGGATCTTTGGCAAAGCGGAATGATAGTATCCGGTTTAGAAAGGTAAAGGTATTCGGTAAAAGAGAGATAGATGTACGCTCTTGTGGAATCGTGTTGAGCGCTATTAAAGGCCTTTACAAGCGAATCTACTTCCTTGTTTTGAGCCTTATTAACTAAAGCCAACAAGAACAAAATAGTAATAAGTAGAAAGGCCGCTTTTTTCATGGAGAAGGCAACTGTAAAAGATTCTAACAGTTTAAATTTATTGGTTTTTATTTAATCTTCAAAGCTTTATCTTTGCACCCATGGAAAAACGCGTAAGAGTTCGTTTTGCTCCCAGCCCTACCGGCGGATTGCATATGGGTGGTGTAAGAACAGCATTGTTTAATTATTTGTTTGCCAAAAAACATGGCGGTGATTTTATTTTAAGAATTGAGGATACCGATCAAACGCGTTATGTAAATGGTGCCGAAGAATATATTATCGCAGCACTTAAATGGTGTGGCATTGAACCAAACGAAGGAGTGGGCTTTGGTGATGGTCCGCATAAACCTTACCGTCAAAGCGAACGAAAAGCTTTAGGGATCTATAAAAAGTACGCCGATAAATTAAGAGCGGACACGCTTATTACGCTTTTGATACGGAAGAAGAACTGGATACCATGCGTAAACGATTAGAAGCGGCAAAAGTAGTAGCCCCGCAATATAATTCGGTATCGCGTCAAACCATGAGAAATTCGTTAACGCTGAGCGAAGACGAAGTAAAAAAATTATTAGCAGATGGCGCGAAACACGTTATTCGTTTAAAAGTTCCGCGTAACGAAGAGATCCGTTTCCACGATATTATTCGTGGTTGGGTGGTGGTTAATTCGTCGCAGGTCGACGATAAAGTTTTGTTGAAATCAGATGGTATGCCAACGTATCATCTGGCACATATTGTTGATGATATTGAAATGAAAATTTCTCATGCCGTTCGTGGTGAAGAGTGGTTACCAAGTGCACCGGCACATATTTTGATCTATCGCTATTTGGGTTTAGAAAATGATATGCCGCAATTGGCGCATTTACCATTGATATTACGACCCGATGGACAAGGAAAATTATCAAAGCGTGATAAATCGGGGTTGCCCATGTTTCCGCTGAACTGGTACGATGAGCGAACCAAAGAAAATTATGTAGGTTATCGCGAATCGGGGTTTTTTGCCGAAGCGTTTGTAAATATGCTGGCGTTATTAGGATGGAATCCCGGAGATAATCGCGAGATCATGGACAAGCAAGAATTGATAGCTAATTTTTCGTTTGAGCGGGTAAATAAATCGGGAGCGAAATTTGATCCCGATAAAACAAAATGGTTCAACCAGCAATATTTGCGAAAACACAGCGACGAAGAATTGGCGGATGCAGTAATGCCTTTATTAGAAAGTAAGAACATTAAAGCCGATAAAAAATTTGTAACAGAATTTTGTCGCCTTGTAAAAGAGAAAGCACATTTTGTAAATGAGTTTTATGATCTCGGTTCTTTCTTTTTTGTCGCGCCAACGTCTTACGATGAAAAAGTGATCACTAAAAAATGGAACGCCGATTCAAAAGCGCTTTACGGTAAGCTGAACGAAAAATTTTCGGCGGTAAGCGAGTGGACCTCCCAAAATTTGCACACTGTTTTTGAAGCGGCTCAAGGCGAATTAGGTAAAATGGATATGCAGTTATTGCGTGTGCTTACAACAGGTGTTGCAGGCGGCCCACAATTATTCGATATGCTGGCGCTTTTAGGAAAGGAAGAAACTACCGGAAGAATTTCGAAAGCGTTAGCGCATTTGAAATAAGATGTATTGTGTGGTTTCCTCCCCCGTCTGCCAAAGGCAGACACCCCCTCTGGCGGGGGACATGTTATTGCTTCACAAATTTCTTCGTGGTTCTATAACCGTCGCTGGTACTGAATTCGTATAAGTAAATTCCGGGCGCAATTGCATTCAGGTCGGCCACAGCCTTGTACCTTCCAAGGTTTTGCTTTTCATTGGTAATTAATGACATTACTTCTTTACCCGTAATATCAAATAATTTCAAATTGACGGTGGTAGGAGATGAGATCGTATAGATGATGTTTAAACTTTCTTGCGCCGGATTTGGATAGACATTTTCAACATTCAACAAAACATTTTTATTTATTTCTGGAACCGCCAAAACAGTAAAGGTCCATGCCAGATCATCAATTATTCCCTTAGTATTAGGATGGGCCCAATTAAATCCACCTTGCGATACATTTCCTGTAGGATAGATGCTTATGAATGCCGAATCGCAAGTTGGATTCGTATAACTTGTGGCCACATAATTTATGTTTACACTAAATTGTGTAAATACAGAAGTAGTACCTGTAAAAATCCCGGTTGTAAAAGTGGTTTTGGCTTTTCCGGCATAATTCCCCTGTTTCCAAACCTCGGCATATACTATCATCGAATCGCCCAGTTGTGGATAGAACTTATAATAACCCGTTAAAGCCTGTGGCCGCTGACTAGATTGCGGGAAGTCAACAGTTACAGCCCCATTAAAAGCCGGGGGTGTACTCCCGTAAAAAGCGGCCGCATGCGATCCGGCAAATGTAACATTAGTATCACGTAAGGGGTAAACCGAATAGGCCCCTAAATTCCAGCCATTAGGTTTCCCGGAGGTTACCGATTCAAAACCCGGATTAGGTATTTGAGAAGATAGCTGAGAAAAAACAATGACGAATTGAAGCGCAAGTAATTTTTTGATCATGTATAATGGCTTTATTATACTGCTTACGTATAACAGGCCTAAAGGTTTCGCTAATTAACAAAAAAGATTCAGAAAAGGATGATCTATCCAGTTCCAAGTATTTAAGGGGCGATGAAAAGCATCATAATATCCCAAAAAACGCTATCAGCAACACAATAAAGAAAAGTATTTTTTTAAGCATGGCGTGTGAGTTTATATCAGTATACGCCACCTAATGCAAAAGGTTGCTTTTTATTGAGAGAATTGTTGAAAAAACAATTATTTAAATAGCGCCTCTATCCCTAAATTTATCGTTTACAAAACCATTTTATGAGCGAAGTAAGTTTGTATTTTAAGATAGCCGATGAGTTAAAAATTGATTCTAAGCAAGTAGTTGCAACTGTTAAATTGTTGGATGAGGGGGGGACTGTTCCTTTTATTTCACGCTATAGAAAGGAAGCTACAGGGAGCCTGGATGAAGTACAGATCATTGCCATTAAAACCGAAATTGAACGCTTGCGCCAATTGGAACAACGTCGCGAAAGCATTTTAAAGTCGGTTGAATCACAAGGGAAATTAACAGAAGAATTAAAAAAACAGATCAATGAAGCGGATACCCTTTCCCGGTTAGAGGATCTGTATTTACCATATAAACCAAAACGCCGTACCAAGGCAACAGCGGCCCGCGAGAAAGGACTTGAACCATTAGCACTTTTAATTTTAGAGCAGAACAGTAAAGATGTTGTTGCCGACAGTGAAAAATTTATTGATAAAGAAAAAGGGGTAGAAAATAGTGAGGAAGCCATGCAGGGCGCACGGGATATCATTGCCGAAATAATAAGCGAAGACGCGGTGGCCAGAGAAAATATTCGACAGCTCTTTAAAAGATCGGCCATTATTAAAAGCCGTTTGGTGAAAGGTAAAGAAGAAGCCGGCGAAAAATTTAAAGATTATTTTGAGTGGGAAGAAAAATTAATGAATTGTCCGTCGCACCGTTTATTGGCGATGCGCCGAGGCGAGAAGGAAGATATTTTATTTTTAGATATTACGGTTGATAGCGAAGAAGCCAATCATATTTTAAAAAAACAATTTATAAAGAGTCGTGGCGATTCGGCGCAGCAAATTACTTTAGCCATTGAAGATGGGTACAAGCGTTTATTGCAGCCGGGTATTGAAGCGGAAATGCGCGTGCTCACAAAAAACACGGCCGACGAAAAAGCCATTCAGGTTTTTGCTGATAATTTGCGCGAGTTATTATTAGCCTCACCACTCGGACAAAAACGGATCTTAGCATTAGATCCTGGTTTTAAATCGGGGTGCAAACTCGTGGCATTAAATGCGGAAGGAAAGTTGTTGGAAGAGACGGTTATTTATCCTCACGAACCGCAGCGGCGCGTAACTGAAGCAGAAAATATTGTATTGGCTTATTGCGCTAAACATCAAATTGAAGCCATTGCTATTGGTAACGGAACGGCGAGCCGCGAAACGGAGCAATTTATTAGAAACATTGATGTGTTACCAAAAAGTATTCCGGTTATTGTAGTAAGCGAAGCCGGCGCTTCGGTTTATTCGGCCAGTGAAGTAGCCCGTGAAGAGTTTGGGGATTATGACCTTACCGTTAGAGGCGCTGTTTCTATTGGTAGAAGATTGGCCGACCCCTTGGCCGAGTTGGTAAAGATCGATCCTAAATCTATCGGAGTGGGACAATACCAGCACGATGTGGATCAAAACGCTTTAAAGAACAAATTGGATGAAGTGGTGATGAGTTGCGTGAACGGCGTGGGTGTTGAATTAAATACCGCTTCCAAACAATTATTATCGTATGTTTCGGGTATTGGTGAGGGATTGGCAAAGAACATTGTTGATTTTAGGAACGAGAATGGACCGTTTAAATCGCGAAAAGCATTATTGAAAGTGCCGCGTATGGGCGAGAAAGTATTCGAACAATGTTCGGGGTTTCTACGGATCCGCGATGGCATTCACCCTTTAGATAAAAGCGCGGTTCACCCCGAGAGTTATCACATTGTAGAAAAAATGGCGGAGGACCTGGGCTGCAATATCAATGATCTTATAAAAGACAAAGAACTTCGCAAAAAAATAAACCCAACCAAATATGTTACCGAATCTATCGGACTCCCAACCTTAAAGGATATTTTAGCTGAATTGGAAAAACCGGGTCGCGATCCGCGAAAAGAATTTGAAGTATTTAGTTTTGATGAGAATGTACACGAGCTAAATGATCTTCGCGAAGGCATGCGCTTGCCGGGCATTGTTACCAATGTAACCAACTTTGGCGCTTTTGTAGATGTTGGTGTACATCAGGATGGATTGGTTCACATTTCACAACTCAGCGATACGTTTGTAGATGATCCGAATAATATTGTAAAAGTAGGACAAAAAGTTTGGGTGCATGTTACGGAGGTGGATGTGAAAAGAAAACGCGTAGCGCTATCTATGAAAGGTGAAGGTATGGTTACTTCAAAAAAATCTTCTCCAGCAAAAAAGGAAGAAGTAGCTTACGATCCCAACGATATGCAATCGGCATTAGCTGCCTTAAAAGGAAAATTTGGGAAGTAATTATTCTTTCACAATTTTCACCACCGTATTTTTATCCCCGCTAAGGGATTTCAAATAATAAACACCGTTGCTAAAAGAACTCATATCAATAGCGGTTTTTCCTGATGTTATTTTTTTGGTGAGAATGACGCTTCCTAATGTATTATATAAAATTATTTGCGTTTCGCTTGGCGTTTCAATAATGAAGTTTCCGTTGTTAGGATTTGGATACACGCCCAACTCTGAACTCTGAACACCCAACTCCTGTATTCCAACACAAGGATCCATCACCACACTTACGGTTGTGGTTCCAAAACAATTATTGGGTCCGCCACCCCAAACAGTATAAGTCGTTGCAACGGTTGGTAAAAATACCGCCACCGGATTTGTTCCGCCGTTATTACTCCAGTTATAAGAACTTCCGCCACTGGCTAAAAAACTAACTGAACTTCCAACACAAACTGTACGAGTAGGATTAGCAACTGTAATAATTGGTACAGAGTAAACCGTTACCGCTTGTGTGTAGGTGGTGCCTGGTCCGCCTCCATTACTGGCCATTACCGAAACAGTATAAGTTCCCGCACTCGGAAAAGTGATAGAGGGATTTTGTAAAGTGGCCGTATTGATAGATACGCCTCCCGATGGTGTTACACTCCAGCTCCAGCTGGTTGGTGAGTTGGTAGATTTATCCAAAAATAAAATAGGATCGCCCGCACACTGACTGGCCGCGTTAATTGAAAAATTACTTGCAGGTGTTAAGAAAAGATCGGCTTCATAAACACCACGTCCCCATAAAGCGGCGCGGATCTTAGTTGGAGCGGCCGGTGAAACTTCCAGATCATAAACCGGTGTGTTTGGTAAGGCCGAATTAAATAAGGTCCATGTGCCCGACGAATTATCTTTATAAAATACACCCGCGTCCATTCCAATAAATATACGGTCGTTGGTGCCAACATTATACATAATACAATTAACCGGAATGTTTGGGAGGTTACCTGTAACATTTGTCCACGACGTACCGCCATTAGTAGTAACATAAACTTTATTGCCATTATTGTATCCGCTTAAGGTTACCCAGGCATTGTTAGCGTCAGTTGGGTCAATGGTTACCGCCGATGGCCGGGAAGCTCCAATAGGAATGGTTCCGGTAACGTTGGTCCATGTTGTGCCGGCATTCATGGTTTTAAATACACCCGATGGTTTCAACACATAAATAACCTGATTGCTGGATGTAGAAATGGCAAAATCAATAATGGTGCCAGTACCGGTAATAGGAGCTAACGGTGTCCAGTTTGTACCTTGGTTAACACTGGTAAACATATCGGTGTATCCGGCATAAAGCGTATTGGGTAAAACCGGATCTTGTTTAAATGGCGCCACATAACCTGCCTGGCCGGTTAAACCGGTAGTGATAGGCGAAAAACCCGCGCCGGCATTGGTAGAGCGATAAAAGTTACCATTTTGAAAAGAAGCAAAAACATTATTGTCACTGGTGCGATCATAAAAACAATCAGTACCATCGTTCCCAACTTTAAAGGTGTAATTGCTTCCATTATAAATTCCCGATCCGTTGTATTGGTGACCGGTGATCCAAAGGTTAGGTGTTAATGAAGAAAGCCCCATGCGCAAAGTTTGCATAATGTTCATGGTGCTTGTTTTAATAGTGGTTGGTCCTGTATAAAGCAACAATCCGCCGTCATTAGCCACGTAGATACCGGTTCCGGCAGGATAGTAGGTCATGTCGTGTTGCGAAACGTGCAGGTAAGGTGCCGAGCCGGTATTGATCATGGAGGTCCATGGGCCGGAGCCACCGGTAGTGGTGTACCAGGTATAAGTACCGCCTACAATAACAGTATTTTTAGCTACAGGGTTAGCCACAATGCTTAAAGCGTAGGGAGACGGACCGTTAGTTGATGTAGGAGAGGCCCCTAAAATGTTATTGGTAGTGGTTTGAAGTGCAAAAGTGTTACCACTGTTGGTTGATCGAAAAAATCCGGCTAAGGCCCCTGCAGTATTGCTGGCCACCGCGTAAACATAATTAGAATCGTTGTTGGTGGTGCAAATAGCCATGCCGCTAATGCCTGTTGTAAAAATGCCGGCACTTATCAAATTAAAATTGGCACCGCCGTTAATGGATTTGTAAAAACCCGCTTGTCCCGCCGCGTAAACGGTATTTGGACCAAAAGGTTTGAATTCAATATCACGAACGTTGGCCATAAGCACAGGCGCCCAGGTGTTACCACCGTTAGTCGTTCTAAAAACACCGTTATTGGTTGCTGCAATTAAAATTTGAGGATTAAGCGGATTGATCTGTAACCTGTAAATGTGGCGGTTATTTGAAATGGTATAAGTTAATCCGGTGCTTACCCAGGTAGCGCCACCGTCGGTAGATTTTAAAACGCCCACGCTATTGCTGAATTGCGAATTGCCATCGCCGGTTGCTAAAAATAAATTATTAGAGTTAGTAGGATCAATGGCCAGATCGGAACATCCCGGTACCGGAAGAAATTGCGTGAGGTTACTCCAGCTGGTTCCGGCATCGGTCGATTTCCATAAGCCGCTGGTTGGTCCGCCACCATAAATAGTTAAGGTGTTGGAGGGATCTATACGTAAAAAATCCAAACGTCCGGCGCAACCGTAGGTTGGAAAAGCGGTGTACGTTAAATTACCAAAAGGTCCCATGGCGGTCCAGGTGGTGGAAGCAATTAAATTTCCGGAGCCCCCTTTAGCCTGCTGCGAATTAGTATTATCATTAAAATCTTTAAAATTTTTAGCGGTTAAACTTAATTGCGAAAGATCGCCCGAAGGAAAAACACGTTGTTCGGCAAAATATTCCCAACGTTTAAATTCGTTATAGGCCGGTGTTCTTTCCGAAACCGGTTTATCTTTCCAATACTCATTGAACACGTTTTGAATATCGTAAAAATTGGCATTGGGGTCGTTTCGCATTTCTTCCCATTTTTGAGAAAAAGCATTCGAATAAATTACTACGGCAACCAGGAAAAATAACTGTTTTTTCATGCGTTATATTTAAGAGTATTAAAGGTAAGAAAATTACTCTTAAGTCGCGATCTTTTTGTTAAAAACCGCCATTATGAAGCAAAAAGTTAAAACGTAAGTGGTTTACCCTGATAGAAATCGAGCACCTTTAACTTAAAAAGATAATCGTATTTGCTTTGCAGCAAGCTGCTTTGGGCGTTTACCAAACGGGTTTTGGCCTGATTAAAATCAAAGGAACTGATGGCGCCGGCATTGAATTTTTGCTGAGCAAAATTGAAAGATATTTCGGAGGCTTCAACCGACGCCTTAGAAGCCACGTATTTATTTAAGGCCGCTTTAGCATTAGCATAGGCCTGTGCTATTAATTTATATAAATTTTGTTCGGCCAGTTCCTGCGAGTAACGGGCATTCATGGCGTTTATCTTAGCGTTTTTAATATTGGTAGCATTGGCCAAACCGTTAAACAACGGCATGCTAAGGGTGAACCCGAAATTTTTAAACACGTTATCTTTAAACTGATCCGAAAAAGGTTTGGGCGCGGTAATTAATTCGGTACGCGGTGTTAAAACGTATTGTCCGCCCGTTGTTAATCCCGTTGTATCATATCCGGTAATGTTAAATCCCTTAATGTTTTTCGCAAGGCCCGATGTTCCGGTTCCATAACTGGCGTTCATGCTGATGGTCGGCGCTACTTTTCCTTTAGCTGCCGAAAGCGACCTTTGCGCGCTTTCAAAACTATACTCGGCACTTTTAATGGATGGCTGCGTTTTTAAAGCGCTTTCATAAATATTCTGAACACTTAATCCCATTAAATTGGCCGACTGTACTTCTACATCGGGTTTAACCACATTAAAATTATTTAAACTATCCAGGTTCATCATTTGCTTTAAAGTGAGCATGGCTATTTGGTAATTATTATCGGCATTGGTTACATTTACTTCTTCGTTGGCCAATTGTGCTTTAATATCGTACACCGAACTTTTGGCAAGTGTTCCGGCTTCGGCCAGTTTTTCGGTACGCTCCATTTGCTGCTTGGTAATATCAAATTGGCCTTTGGCAATTTTTAAATACTCGTCGCAATAAATAACATTGATGTAGGCTGTTGCCACGTTTATAGAGAGGTCGTTTTGCATTTGCTTAATGCTTTCGGCGCCTGCTAAATAATTATACTCGGCCGCTTTAATGTTGTTGAATTGCGAAAAACCCGAAAACAGAACCAAATTACTGGATACATAAAAGTTTTGCGATAATACCTGTGTATTGGCAAAGGTGTTGGTGTAACGGTCGATGGTACGCCCGAAATTGTACGTGTGCGCGGCACCGGCATTAAAACTTGGTAATATTCCGGCTTTGGTTTGAATAGAGTTGTTTTTGGCTATTTGATTGTTGAATTCACTTTGCTTAAGCGAAATATTATGTTTCAAGGCGTAATCAACACACTGTTGAAGGTCCCAGTTCTGCGAAAAGCAGATGCCCGAAAAAACCGTTAAAAAAAGTAATATAAAACTGCGCATAAACAAAAATTCTGACTCAAAATTACCTAAAAAAGCGCGGTTTTAAAGGGATTTATAAAAATGGATAATATGAGGTGTTGAGCGGTAGTTATAAGGGATAGAACATATCCTATTAAGGCTGAGCCGTATGATTCCAACGGCCATTTGTTTACAAATAATGTAACCCCTTATAATTTGAGGCGTTATGCCGTTTAAATTTGACTATATGCGCCTTGTTATCTCATTCGTATTTTGCTTACCGTTTGCTCTTTTTTCGCAACTAAAAAAAGAGTACTACGACATCGAACAAACCAAACTTAAAAGCGAAACCGATTACAATAAAGGCGTTCCTTATGGCGCCCATTTTGAGTACTACAAAAGCGGAAAACTTTCGTGCATTGGCCATTATTATTCGGGCCGTTTAAATTATTATTTAGGAAAAGAGGATAGTGTTTGGACCTACTTTTTTGAGGATGGCGCCGTAAAGGCCCGTGAGTATTTTAGCAAAGGAAAAAAAGAAGGCACGAACGTGTATTATTTTAAATCGGGAAAAAGATCGCAGATCACTAAATTCACCAACGATCTGGCCGATAGCATCTGGACCTCTTATTTTGAGAATGGAAAAGTAAAAAGTATTGAAGGATTTGAGAATGGTAAAAAGCAAGGCGACTGGAAATACTATCACGATAACGGTCAAATTGAAAGCAAAGGACGGTTTGAAAAAGATAAAAAAGAAGGCGAAGTAAATACCTATTACCGCTCGGGCAAACCGGCTTCGGTAGAGCATTATTGCGGTGGTAAGCCTTGCGGCGAATGGCTCGATTATTATGAGAACGGCACAAAAAATTTGATAAAGAATACAAAGACGGGTTGATGTATGTGTGGGGAATGTATAATGAAAAAGGAAAAGCATTAGTAGTAAATGGTAACGGACAAATTACAGCTACCTACGATAACGGGATAATAAAAGCCATGGGTCGTTACAAGAACGGACTACAGGATAGCACCTGGCGTTTCTTTCATCCCAATGGCGAATTAGATTACGAAGCCAATTACCGCGGCGGGTTATTGAATGGGTATTACTCTTCTTACTATGTTAACCATAACATAAAAAGTGAAGGCGAATTTACGGCCGATAAAAAAACAGGTGTATGGAAGTTTTATTATGATAACGGAAAACCGGAAATGATAGGCACCTTAAAAGAGGGTTTGCGCGAAGACAAGTGGACCTATTATTATAATAACGGCAACAAAGAATCGGAGGGCACATTTTTAAATGATAAACAAAACGGCGCCTGGGAATTTTTTTACAGGGGTGGCGAAAAATGGAAGAACGGTAATTACGAAAATGGGATTAAGAACGGTATTTGGACAACCTTTTTTGAAAGCGGAAAAAAATTACAAGAGGGTCCATATGTGGCCGGAAAAGAAGATGGCGTTTGGCAATCGTGGTGGGATAACGGACAGCTAAAAGACGAAGGGTCATTTAAACAAGGACAATTAATAGGACTATGGCAGGGATGGTATGCCAATGGAAAACCGAATTATAAGGGCAATTATAAATTGGATCCTAACAGTCCGTCGATCGATAAAAGTAAAAAGAACGGGCTGTGGGAATATTGGTACGAGAATGGCAATTATAGGGAAACCACGAATTACGTTAATGGTATAAAGCACGGTAAAAATACGACCTGGTTTGAACGTGGGAATTTTGTTGACAGTGAAGGAAAGTACCGCAAGGGTCATCAACATGGCACATGGAAATATTATTACGAGACCGGTGGCCTTATGAAAACACAAAATTTTGATAAAGGCCGCTTAAGCGGGAAAGCGGTAAGCTATTATTCTAACGCGGCTTTGCAAAGTATTTGCAGTTATAAAATTGTTAGTGAAGGCCGTAAAGGCAAAGCACAGAGCGTGCCCGATGGTGAGTGGATATTTTATGATAAGAACGGCAAGGAGATCAGTCGGATAAATTATAAAGACGGGGTTAGAAAATAATATTATTATTTGTATATTTACAGAGAAGACTATGAATACACCACTAAAAACCAAATATTTTTTTGTGATCGCAGCTTCGGTGATCTTAGCGGCCTGTACAGGTGAAAAACCTGATGAAAACGAAGACGATATTAGTCATACTCCTACTGAAGTTATTGATAACGCCAGCATAAGCGCACAAAATGTATTTAATTCAATTCCCGCGCGCGTGGAGATCATAAAGCTGATCGCTGAATCAAAGATCGATTACAATGCCGATTATTTAAGTAACCCCGATAACGCTTCTAAATTTTCTTTAGAAAACTCAAGAGCGCTTAATTTAGGCGTTTATGGTGCCGACCTAAGTGTAGCCGGAGCTTTTGACCAAACGCAGGAAAGCATGTTGTTTTTAAAATGTGTAAACATCCTTGCAAAAAATTTAGGAGTTAACACGGCTTTTGATCAACGCATGATGGACAGGATGGAAGCATCGAAAGAGAACCGTGATTCAACTTTGGAGATCATTGCGCAATCGTTCAAAAAATGCGACGATTATCTCAAGCAAAATGGCCGCCCCGGCACTTCTTCATTAATATTAGCAGGTTCCTGGATAGAAGGAATGTATATTTCTTGCGAGATCGCTAAAAGCATTAATGCCGAAAGCAGTTCTGAAAACATCATCAAAACCATTTTGAAACAGGATGAATCTTTAAAACACCTCATCAACATGGTGGAAGCATCAAAGTTAGGCGAAGACGCGGCCTATGTTTTAAAGGATCTAAAAGACATTCAAATAAGCCTGGACGATGCCAGAAAAAATACCGTTTGTAATCTGGAAACAATAAAATATGTGAGCGAAAAGATCGCCGCACTCCGTAAAAAAGTGATCGATACTTTCTAAGCTTTAAAACTTTTTACGCACTCTACAAAAAACTTTACTTTTTCTTTATCCAGGTCGGGATATAAACCATGCCCTAAATTGGCAATGTAATTTTGATTTCCGAAGGCGCGAAGCATTTTATGCGTTTCGGTGTGTATGGTCTTTTCATTGGCGTAAAGTAAGCACGGATCGGCATTGCCCTGAAGGGTTTTCCCATTACTTTCCTCTCGCGCTTTAGCGGGATCGATGGTCCAGTCCAAACCAATAACATTGCAATTTATTTTAGAAATGGCATCTATGGCGTAGTGCGCGTCTTTAGCAAAAACCGTTACAGGAACTAAAGGCTGTATGGCATCACAGATCTTTGAAATATATTTTAAAGAAAATTCGTAAAACTGATCAGGCGCCAAAACACCCGCCCACGAATCAAACAGCTGTATAAGATCGGCGCCGTTTTTAATTTGTCCTTTTAAATAATTAATGGTGCTCTGCGTTATTTTTTCGAGAAGTTGGTGCGCCAGTTCGGGTTGTGTATATAAAAATTGTTTTGCTTTGCTAAAGGTTTTACTGCCGCTGCCTTCAACCATGTAAGATAAAATGGTCCATGGCGCGCCGGCAAATCCAATTAAAGGTACACGGTTATGAAGTTCTTTTTTGGTTAAACTAAGCGCTTCCATCACGTAATGCAATTCGTTTTCGGTAGCAATGTGAAGCGCGTCTACATCTTTTTTATTTTTGATGGTATTCTCAAACCACGGGCCTTTGCTTTCGATCATTTGATAGGGAAGTCCCATTGCTTCGGGAATAACCAATATGTCCGAAAAAATAATGGCGGCATCCACACTTAAAATATTTACCGGCTGAATGGTTACTTCGGAGGCCAACTCCGGATTTTTTACAAACTCAATAAAATTTTTTGCTTTAGCGCGTGTGGCACGGTATTCCGGTAAAACACGTCCGGCCTGGCGCATTAACCAAACCGGGATTCGCTCGGTCTTTTCACCTTTAGCTGCTCTAAGTATAAGATCGTTCTGTAACATTGTAGAGCGCGAATTTACGACTTATACTTCTTATCCAAGCTATCTTTTTTGATGACAATAGTATGACGAACGGCGCTATTATTAGACGAATGCGATTTGAATTATAAACTCAAAAAAGTATCTTTATATTCCTTAATATCAAAAAATGAAAAAACATTTACTCTTCGGTCTTATTCTTTTTTCGCAAGTGTATTTCGCGCAGCGTCCTAATTATTGCAGCGAAGCAAAAATAAAGGCCTATAGCAAAAATAATTTGTATCAACCACAAAACACCTCAGCATTAATTTCGCACGAGTATGGTTACGATATGAAATTTGTGCATTTGAACCTGAATTTAGAGCGCATTAATAAATTTGTAAGCGGTAACGTGCGCACGGTGGCCATCATTACTGCCGCCACCTTGGATACTTTTGCCTGTTTGCTTCATCAAAATCACACCGTCGATTCTATTTATATAAACGGTGTAAAATGCGCTGCGATACGAAAAGACAGTATTATAAAAGCCAAAACGCCTACCACTTTAAGTAATGGCGCTACATTAGATGTTACCGTGTATTACAAAGGTACGCCACCCGTTGGTGGTTCGGCCATTGGAAGCGGTTATAGTAATGCCACTTCGGGTTCGTGGGGCAATCAGGTTAGCTGGAGTTTGAGCGAAAGTTTAGTGGCGTATCATTGGTGGCCATGCAAACAAATATTAACCGATAAGATTGATTCGTCGTGGGTGTTTGTAACAACCGACTCGCTTAATAAAGTAGGATCAAACGGCCTATTAAAAAATACGGTTGTAGTTGGAGCTAAAAAACGTTACGAATGGAAATCGCGTAAGCCAATAGATTATTACCTGATATCGGTAGCTGTTGCAAAATACAAAGAGTACCGCATTTACGCCAAACCGCAATACCTGATCAACGATTCTATTTTAATTCAGAATTATATTTACGATAACGCAATAAATAATTCATTGTTCATTAACGGCCAAAAGATCGACCTCGATAAAATAAAAGCCACCATGGAGTTGGAATGCAACTTGTATGGCATGTATCCATTTTACAAAGAAAAGTACGGCCATTGTATGGCGCCCTTTGGCGGTGGGATGGAACACCAAACCATGACCAGCTTAGG
>JBGASH010000036.1:0-22250 GCA_044229775.1 Bacteroidia bacterium | reverse complement strand
AAAGATACAACAGTGGTTAATCCAAATACTGTTAATTCGCCAATACCTGCTGGCTCATGCTTTGTAACCGGAGAGGACGATAAAAAATCAGGATCGACATTAACGCCAAAAGTCATTACCGGTACCGAAACAAATGATATTATCATCTACGTTACCTTATCTACCAATAAAAGCTTCGAATGGAAAGAAGTGAATTTTGATGGGTATTACGAACCTTTGGCCGGCGAAACACCGGTAGATATGGGCATCCGCGGCATGATACCGAAGTATTGATTGCACTTGAATTTCCCTCTCCTTAGCCTGTCCTGAGCGAAGTCGAAGGAGGAGAGGGTAGCCCGCCCGTACCGAATGGTACATTCGGGCGGGGGTGAGGGTCGGCCTTGCTTGCCAAAGGAGGAGAGTCCCGATAGCTATCGGGATGATGAAGGCTATAATTTAGTCGGCTAGTATAAATTCCGTTTGAATTCGATAGTATCGTCCCTCTCCTAAAGGAGAGGGAGAAGAGGGTGAGGCCCTGCCTGTCCCGTTTTTTTGGTGGGCAAGTGGAAAAGAACATATTTTTTAAGCCGTTTTCCTAGGTATAAATACCTATTTTGAGTCTATCTTAAATTTTGTATCTTCGTTACGCCTCTCTTAATTTGTTTAAAATCCATCTCATGAAGATTAAATACTTTTTTTCGGTTTTAATTACCGCAGTGTTATTTTTTAGCGCCAGTAATTTGAATGCTCAGGCTCCAACCGTTTCAATAACCGCGTCACCTAACAACACATTAACATGCGCTGTGCCGCAAATTACTTTAACAGGATATTGCAGTACCAGTGGTACGGCTACGCCAACGTTTACCTGGAACTCCGTGTGCGGAACATGGACAGCGGCGGCCATCACTGTAACATCACCTTGTGTTTATACGGTTACCGCAACAGATCCTAATACCAGCCTTACCAATACCTATACTTTACAGGTTTTTAAAGATGTTGCTGTTGCTACTTTAAGTGTAAGTCCAGGAACGGCAAATTTAACTTGCGCGGGAGCTCCTACATTTACCGGTGCTCCGGCACCTTTGTCAAATTATGGTTACAAATGGTATGCGCCATGTATATTGGGTGGATCTATTATTGGTTATTTATGTACCCCCGGTTGTGCCGGAACTTTCACATTCGAAGCAACTAATTTTATTAACGGATGTACGGCAATAAAAACAGTTACCGTTACTGCTGCACCTAGTCTTCCAAGTTTGACAATAACAGCTCAAAATAACAATTACGTACTTGATTGCACAACTTGTGCGACACTCCAAGTGACGGCCATGGGAACAGGTACCTGTGGAGCTTTGGTTGCAGAATGGAAGAATTCAACCGGAACCGCAACGCTTTCAAACAACAATACGTTGGCGGAGTGTGTGCCGGGAAACTATATGGCTTCAATTTATTGTACAACAGCATCAACTTGTCTTGTCACCCAATTGGTTTCTATTGACCAACAGACTTTAGGGATTACGAGTATTACTGTTTCTGGCTCTCCAAGCGTTTGTCCGGGCAATAATGCAACGCTTACCGCAAGCGGAGCTTCATCGTATACTTGGAATACTGGTTCTAATTCTTCGAGTATAACGGTCTCCCCCACTGTAACCACAGTTTATTCAGTTGCTGGTTATGGCGGAAACCCTTCTTTGCCATGCGGGGCTGTTAAGACCGTTAGCATTGGCCCTTCGGTAAATATGGTCGTTAATGGTAATAGTAATATTTGTTTAGGTTCAAGTACAACTTTTACAGCCAGTGGGGCAAGTACCTATTCGTGGAATACAGGTCCAACAACCAATACAATTAATGTAATGCCTAGTACAAATACATCGTATTATTTAACGGGCAGCGCTTCGGGTTCTTGCACCGCATCGCAAACTATAAACGTCGCTGTTAACTCCGGTTGTCGCGATGTGTGGCCCGGCGATGCCAACAGCGATGGGGCCGCAAACAATTTAGATATTTTGGAAGTGGGCATGCAGTTTGCCACCACGGGTTCGGCACGTAGTACACAAAGTAATTTATGGCAGGCCTTTGCCGCTTCAACCTGGACCGGTGTAACCAGCAATGGTAAAAACCGTGTGTACAGCGATTGTAATGGCGATGGGCAGGTGGATATTTTTGATACCACTGCAGTGTCGAATAATTATGGGTTCACGCACAGCTTTAAGCCTGCCGTGAATACCAATACCACCAATTTAGAATTATACATGATCCACGATTTCAATACCATTGCTCCGGGTATGTGGGGCGCTTCTGGAATTTATTTAGGCGATGCTTCCAATCAATTGAATTTGTACGGATTTTCTTTTGATCTTAATTTTGATTCGCAATATATTGTGCCGGATAGTATTTGGTTAGAATATCCCTTCTCGTTCTTCGACGCCGGAAATTCCTACATTAATTTCAAGAAAAATAATTTCGCGAACGCTGTTGTGCATAGCGCGGTAACAAGAACCGATCACGCTAACTTAACCGGAAATGGTATGGTGGCAAAGATCCATTACAAATTTAAACCAGCCTTACCGGATATTTATTTTCATATAGGATTTAATAACTGTTACAGATCTAATGCCAACATCTCGGTAAGTTCTTTGAGCTGCGGAATGGATTCGGTAATTGTGAGTCAATCGTTTGTTGGTATAAACGAAAACACAAAAACGGCTAACGTTACTGTTTTCCCTAACCCCGCACAAAATACCATTGGTATTAAATGCGATAAACTAATTTCTTCGGTAACCATAAAAGATGTAGCCGGAAGAAACGTGTTTGAAAAAACCCTGTCGCCAGCCAATTTACAAAGCATCGATGTTAAAAATTTAGCCAACGGTGTTTACCATCTTTCAGTATTCTCGGAAGGAATATTGATTAAGCAGGAGAAGGTGGTAATAAGTAAATAAAAATCTTAATCAGTTAAAAAGTGATATGAAAAAACAATTTATTACCCTCGTACTAATTCTATTAATTTCTGTTTCTTTTTCTCAAATAACCACTGTTCCCGGTTACATCATCCGGTCGACCGGCGATACCATTGAGGGTGATATAAAAATAAATCCGAAAAAGAATTTTGAGTATTATACCAAAGTATCTTATAAGGACGCGCAAAATAATAAAGTATATAAACCCGATGATATTAACGGCTATGGTTTTAAGGATAATAATTTTATCTCCAATAAACTGAACGAAGAACCCTTCTTTTACAAAGTGCTTTGTAATGGTAAAGTAATGTTGTACGAATTAATGTACAAAGGTGTAACCGCCAATGCCGATTACGTAAGTGATTATTTCATTGCTAAAAAGGGGGAGACCAACTTTACCAGAGTTAAACAAGGCAAAACCAAAAAACAACTGGCCGAGTACATGAAGGATAAGCCCGATGTGCTTAATAGTTTTGATGATTCTAAATTCGAGATCGAAAAACTTATTTCGGTGGTAAACAAATACAATAGTTAGATTTCTTCTTTATCTAAAAAGCTCTCCATCCAATTTTATGATCAAATACTTTAATTGTTCAATGTTAAACTAAACATCTGTTATGAAAAATGTAATTACAAAAACCAGCATCGCTTTTTTACTACTTTGTATCACTACTATTGTTAGATCGCAATGTGTTACTATTACCATCACTCCTGTTTCCTCAAGTGTTGCCTGCAACCAGGTTCCTGTAACATTTACCGCCAATACCACACCCAGTACTAATGTTACGTATCAATGGTTGCAACCCGGTGGTAATACGCCATTAAATAGTCAGTATTGTACGCCCAGCTCTGTTGGTGTGTATACTTTCATTGCAACAAACACCGCTTCTAATTGTGTGGTTACAAAAACCGTTCAGGTAAACGGTGTTGATTGCACACCATTTCTTACTATAACCGGAGCTAATCCTAATAAGTTTGATATTACTTGTGTTAATTGTGTAACCATGACCACCATGGCTAGTTTTGGTTCAACTTGTAGTAATCCTCCGGTGGGAATGTTTTGGACCGACGCGGCAGGAACCACTACATTGACAAATTCTAATACTTACTCCACTTGTATTCCCGGAAATTACAGAGTGTACTGTGTAAATTTGGCCAACCCAACTTGCACCGTTGCGCAATTGGTTTCGGTTAGTATGAACACGATTACAATTATTAACTTCACCTCAAATCCACCGGTAATTTGTGTTGGACAAACTGCCACCATCACAGCCGGTGGTGCTTTAACCTACACCTGGAACCCTGGCAACATTATAAGCAATTCAATTGTTATTACCCCAACCGCTACCACAATTTACAGTTGCGCGGCCACCGGTACCAATGGCTGTACCAATTCAACCGTACATACAATCACCTTGTCAACCTGCGCTAACGTTAATCAAATAAGTAATTCAAACGCTGAGGTAAGTTTATTTCCTAACCCTAATAACGGACATTTTAATTTGGTGTTAAATAAGAGCATTGATAAAGCCGAATTACAAATAATGAATAGCCTGGGTCAAGTGGTATATATTGGTATTGTGAGCCAAGGAAATAATGTAATTGATGTAGGTCAGTTAGCAAAGGGGATCTATCAATGTGTGTTGTTAGCCAATAACCAAGCGACAAATAAAGTGACATTCGTTATAAAGTAAGTTCAACTTACCGGCCTTAACTGTAACGTAAAGTTTTTTAGCAATTTTAAAAAGCTCCCTGGTAAAAAGGGGAGCTTTTTTGGTTATTAAAGGGTTAAAACCCTGCAATAATAGCACCGGAATTTTTTGTATATTCGTTACTCCAAAAAAATCCCATGATAATGAATTTACAAAAAACCAGTTTGATCGTGTTGTTCGCGATCGTTTCAAATTTAATTAATGCGCAATGCGCTACCTCGGTTTTAGGAGGTTCGTCATCTAACATGTTCACACAGGTTAGAGGAGCAACTAATCCGGTAGCAGTTGATAAAAATCTTAACACGGTTATTTTTATTCACCGTAACAACACCACCTCCTTTGGTGGCAACAATGGAAATTTCAGATACGATATTTCTACCAATGGTGGTACCACCTGGACCAACGACCAGGGTGTTTTAAATCCGTTATTGAACAGCACGGCCCGTTATCCTAACGTTACCATTTATAATCCGGCCTCTAACACCGTTGTTACTAACGCCTATTTGGGTTATATGGGAGCAACCACCAACACCACCAGTGGAACATGGAATGGTATTGTGAGTGGTGTAAGACAATTGAATAATACGGGTAATACCGAAAATTATAATCAGCCTTCCAGTAGTAATTGGTTAATACCAAACTCAGTTGTAAAAGGAGCTCCCGGAATTTTTTGGGCAATGGACGCGGTTTACAACGGCACAGTGATCACCGGTTTTAGAGCATATAAGGGTACATGGAACGGCAGCACCGATATTACCTGGACAACCAACTTTACAACCGCGCCTAATTTTAATATTGCTTACGATGGTAAAGCACACATTGGCGATTATAATATTGGATTTGATCCAACCGGAACTTATGGATGGATAAGTATACTTACACATCTTACTCCTGGTCCCGCTAATTACGCTTACTATCCGGTGTTTTATAAAACGTCTGATGGCGGTAACACCTGGACCGGTCCTATACAAGTTGATATTAATCAATACCCGTGTATGACCTCTATATTAACCGGTACCAACGTTCTTTCAACTGCGTTTGAACACGATCTTACAGTAGACATTTATGGAAACCCACACATGCTAACAACTTTGTGTAACGCCAACAACGCTTACGCTGTTTATTTTGGTTCAACGCACCACATGTTCGATATCACACAACAACATGGTGTTTGGACGGGCTACGACGTTTCAAACGTGCAAGCAGGAAGAGGTAATTGGGGTACAGGTACTAACACCGTTAGTATGGATATGCAGCCTCAGGCGGGCCGTACGGCAGATGGAAAAAAAGTATTTTTTACCTGGACTGACAATACCACTTATACCTTGGGCGCCGCCAATCAAAGTCCGAATTTATTTTCGAAGTCGTATGATGTGATCCAGCAAAAATGGACACCGGTAAAAGATTTTACCTCTTGTAATGGATCAATGAACAGTGTTATTTATTTTCCGCACATTGCCGAAGAAGTTTTAGAACCATCGGCCACCCAATGGAAAATAGGCGGCGTGTATGGCGAATACACTTCCGGAACAGATCCTTCCTTAAATGCGAATTTCCGTTTCATGAATAACCTTATTTATAATTCTACCGATTACACCATTAATCAAACAACTGTTGCGGTTACTATTAACGAAGGAAGCAGTTGGTTGCTGTGTCCGGGTAACAGTAAAAGCTTAAGCATTACCGGCGCGTATACCGAAGTACTTTGGACCAATGGCGCTATTACTAACATCACTTCGGTAAATACACCAAGTGTTTGGTTTGTTACTGTGCGAAATGGTTGTAATCTTGGTTCGGCATCATTTACGGTAACGGGTTTAACGGTTACGCCAACAGCTAACAGTTCGAGTATTTGTATAGGTAAAACTTCTACTTTAACTGTAAACGGCAACGCTTACAGTTATACCTGGAATCCGGGCGCAAGTACCGCTACTAATATTGTTGTTAGTCCTACTACTACTTCTACTTATTCTGTTTCGGGTACCGGTGATGGTCCTTGTGTTTATACAACAACGTTAAGTGTTACTGTAAATCCTTTACCTACCATTACGGTGACCGGCGGAACGGCGGTTTGTATTGGTTCGTCAATTACTGAAACGGCTAGTGGCGCTTCTACTTATACATGGAGTAGTGGTGCAACAACGGCAGCGGCGGTATTGTCTCCTACAACCAATTCAACCTATACTGTTAACGCCACCGATGTTAATGGTTGTACAAACTTTGCTACAAAAAGTATTACCGTCAATCCTTTACCAATATTAACGGTTGGAAGTACCGGAACCACTTGTGCCGGATCAACCGCCACGCTTACGGTTAACGGCGCAACTACCTTCACCTGGAGTACCAGTGCTAATACCTCAAGTATAACGGTTTCACCGGCTACTACAACTACGTATTCGGTAAGCGGCACCAACGGTAATGGCTGTACCAATACTGTATCCATTACACAAACGGTAAATCCTTTACCTACCATAAACGTAAGTACCAGCAACACGATGTTGTGTTCAAACTATAGCCAAAGTGCTACTTTGACCGCGGGCGGAACAGCCAGCAGTTTTACCTGGAGTTCGGGAGGAAATGGTTCTACAACTGTTGTTACTCCAACCACAACCACCACCTATACCTTAAGTGGTACCGATGCTAATGGCTGTTCCAATTCAACGACCTTTACTCAAAGTGTAACCATTTGTGGTGGGATAAGTATGTTGTCGGTTGCTAACGGTGTGTACATATACCCTAATCCAACCAATGGTATTTTTACCATTCAAGTAAATGTCCCGGTAGAAAATGCGGAGGTGGAGATCACCAACATGATAGGACAGGTGGTTTACAAACGCGCTGTTGTACTGGGAAGCAATGCCGTAAAAATTACCGGATTAGCTAAAGGGGTTTATAACTATATGCTCATCGAAAAGGGCCAGGCTTCGGGCTTGGGTAAATTAGTGATTGAGTAATAACATTTAAGTTTTTTAAGAAACCCTCCCTTTTAAGTGGAGGGTTTTTTTATGCCTTTTTTCCAATTGCTATAATTTGTAGCAAGGGTTATTTGTTTTCTGAAGTAGCTTTGTAGTATGAAAGAATTAGAGTTAATAGCCACTAATCCCGATAGCTATCGGGAACAAAGACGCGAAGAAAAGAATACAATCGTTAATTCAGATGTCGAATATATTGGAAAGGTAATTGTTAATTCAGCTTATAGGGTTCACCGGGAATTAGGACCCGGGCTTTTAGAAAAAGTGTATGAAATATGTCTTTCGCACGAAATCACAAAATCTGGTATTGGTACTGCGTCAAATAAATACCGGTTTCGTACGATGGCATAACATTTAAAAGAAGGATTAAAATTAGACCTTTTAGTTGGCAGCCAAGTTATCGTTGAGATAAAAGCAATTGAAACGGTTAATCCCGTGTGGCAGGCGCAAGTCATAAGCCACTTGGAATTAACTCAAAAACCTTTGGGTTATCTTATCAACTTTAATGTACCCCTTATTAAAATGGCATACAAAGGTTTCTTGGTAAAAGCCTTAGCGTCTTTGTGTCTTTAAATAGTAGTATGGAAAAGAAGATAAATATTTCAAAGGACGAGAGACTCTCAGCTCAATCCTAATAATAAATTCGTAAATATCAATTTGCTCAGACATATTGAAGGACTGGACGAAGAATTTCTTGCCAACGAAAAAACAGAGATCATTTACACTTATCCAAAACCATTATCAATAAAGTAGATAGTCCTGATATAGGTTTGGCTTATTCGTTAAATCCCTATCAGGGCTGCGAGCATGGCTGTATCTATTGTTATGCACGGAACACGCATGAGTACTGGGGTTATAGCGCGGGTTTGGATTTTGAACAAAAAATAATTGTGAAGCAAAATGCGATCGAAGTTTTAGAAAAACAATTTTCAAAAAAAACCTGGAAGCCCATGCCCATTATGCTTTCGGGAAACACGGATTGTTACCAACCAATTGAAAAGAAATTAGAGATCACCCGTCGTATTTTACAAACCTGCTTAAAATTCAAACATCCTGTAGGAGTTATTACAAAGAACGTGCTCATCATTCGCGATGTGGATGTACTGAGCGAATTGGCAAAGCATAATTTGGTTCACGTTATGGTTTCTATTACCGGCACCGATGAAGCTATCCGTCAAAAGCTGGAACCGCGTACGGCCACGTATAAGAATCGCTTCAAAGTTTTAGAAACCTTGTCGCAAAATAATATTCCTTGCGGTGTGATGGTGGCGCCTATTATTCCCGGCATCAACAACCATGAGATCCCGAGTGTGCTCGAGTTAAGTGCGAAAGCGGGTGCCACTTCCGCGGGCTTTACAATTGTGCGTTTGAATGGCGCTATTGGAGCAATATTTAAAGATTGGCTTATAAAAAATTTTCCTGATCGGGCAGATAAGGTTTGGAATCAAATTTGCGATAGCCATGGTGGTAATGTAAACGATAGTCGCTTTGGGGTGAGAATGCGCGGCGAAGGTAAAATGGCTGAGAGTATAAAAATGTTATTCACACTTTCTAAAAAAAGATACATGAAGGAGAGCGCGTTTGAATTTAATGTTGACGCGTTCGATCACAAAGCAGGGGAGAAGCAATTGAGCTTGTTCTAAAAACAAAAACCTCCTGTTTTTCACAAGAGGTTTTTATCGTCGATCCTTAAAGCTATCAGTTCTTAATGATCTTTGTGTGGTTTATTAAAACGTTATTTTCCGTGATCTTTAAAGTATAGACCCCATTAGCTAGATTTTTAATATCAACCGAAGTGTCTTTCTTTGTTAAGCTTTCGGTATAAATGAGTTCTCCTATCGAATTAAATACTTCCACTTTGGTATTTGGGGAAATAGTATTTAAGCTTATAACAAAATTACCACTGGTTGGATTTGGATAAACACTCAGGCCCCTACTCAAAGCAAGTTCAGTTAGCCCCGAGCAGGTAGATACCGATTGGGTAACCACCACCGTACCGGTGCAACCCATAGTGTTGGTTCCAACCACCGTGTAATTGGTAGTGATAGTTGGCGTTACTACAATAGAACCCAAAGACGATCCGGTGCTCCATGTGTAGGTGCTGGCACCGTTAGCTGTAAGTGTAGCACTTTGTCCAACACAAATTAAACTGGTACTCGAAACCGCGGTTACCGATGGTGTATTAACCACTACTGCTATGGTATTTGATTTTGGACAACCATTAGCGTCGGATACGGTAACAGTATAAACAGTAGTAACAGTTGGACTTACCACTTCGGTATTAAATACTGAGCCGCTGCTCCAGCTGTAAGTGTAAATTGGTGTTCCACCCGAAGCGATGGAGGTTAAGGTAGATGAATTTCCGGCACAAATACTTGGACTGTTAGAAATAACGGATACAATGATAGGGGTTGGCTGCGAAATATTGATGGTTTTGATACTGTTGTTACCACAGGCGTTGGTAGCGGTTACAGTATAAATTCCGGCTGTTAATCCAACCGCTACGCTGTTAGTTCCGCCGGCCGGTGTCCACGAATAAGTAAATCCGCTCCCACCACTTGCTGTGGCTGTGGCGGAGGTCACCGAACCGTTACATAAAATGGTTCCGCTATTTAAAGCCAGTGTAACTGTAGGGTTGGCGTTAACAGCAATTGCAATGGTAGCCGACCCGTTACAGCCTGCTGCCGATTGGGCATTAACCGTATAGGTGGTAGCGATGGTAGGAGAAACTACCGTCACTGAAGTGGTACCTCCCGAGCTCCAGGTGTAGGTGCTGGCACCGTTAGCTGTTAAAGTAACTGAGCTTCCGGCGCAAATAATGTTAGTATTACTTATAGCGGTAACAGTAGGATTAGGATTAACAGTAACACTAAGCGAAATCACCGAACTAGTGCCGCATCCGTTGTAAGCGCTAACGGTAATACTCCCGCTGTTGCTTCCCAATGTAACGTTAATGGTATTGGTTGCCGAACTTCCTGTGCTGCCCGAAGGTAATACCCATGTATAACCTGTTGCCGACGCGTCAAAATTGGTGGTGTAAGTATATACCGATCCAATACATCCGGAGGTTGGTCCCGAAATAGGATTAGGTTGAGCCGGAGGTGAACCAACGCAAACATTATATTTTGCAATAAAGCCATCATCGCCGCCAGCGCTGGTATAAGTAGCAGTACTTGCGCTAAAATCAAGATCAACGGTTCCGGTGAATTGTCCGCACACAAAAATGGAGGGCGACTGATAAGCAATGGCTCTTCCATCGGAGGCGGTATTAAGTACGTTAGCAAATTTATAACCACCACTACTGTTATAAGAAGCAACGTATCCTGAGTTACCACCCGTACTGGATAACAAAGCGGTAGAAGCACTCGGATCAAAATCAATGTTAGCGCCGTTAAAATGGCCGGTGATATACGAATTGCCCGCGGCGTCAATAGCTAGATCGTAAGCATAATCATTCGAAAGTCCGCCGGTTCCATTGGCCCAAAGCAAAGCGCCATTCACATCGTATTTTGAAACAAAAAGATCGCCTTGTCCGGCACTGGTCAATAAAAATGTTCCGGCACTTGGATCAAAATCACAATTGTTGGTATATACACCGGCTAAGTAAACATTTCCCGAAGCATCGGGTGCAACGCCAAATCCTATATCCTGACTTAAATTATTTCCAATTTGTTTGGCGTAAGTATAAACACCAGTTGATGTATATTTTGCCAAATAAATATCCAGTTGTAGCGCGCTGCTGGTACTTAAATTGGCGGTGCCTGCGTTGGGATCAAAATCGTTTGTTTGCGAATAGGAACCGGTTAAATAGATATTTCCTGACCCATCAATATTAATGGCATCACCTTCCGAATAACTTCCGGTAATTTGCTTAGCAAAAACATAAGCGCCGGTTGAAGAATATTTTCCGAAAAACGCATTGAATGTAGAGGCCACGTTAAATATAACAGATCCTGCACCCGGATCCATATCGGTATTTCCGCCAATGAAACCGGTAACGTAACAATTTTGCGATGCATCAACTACAATTCCTAAACCTCTGTCGTTAATAGGTCCGGCATTACTTCCCAGGCGATCTACCCACACTAAATTTCCACTGCCGTCATATTTTCCGAAAAAAATATCATCTAAGCCTAAAGAGGTAATGTTATTGGTTGAAGCACTCGGATCAAAATCAACGGTACCGGCAAAAAGTCCAACGATCCATGCACCGGTGGCGTCGCAGGCAATATCATTTGGCCGTTCGGCGCTTGAACCGCTTATTTGTTTGGCCCACTGTAAAACACCACTGCTATTGTATTTTGCTAAAAAAATATCTTTCGAGCCGCCGTTACTTTGCAATGTATAAGTTCCTGCACTTGGATCAAAATCGCATAATCCGGCAAACTCACCGGTAACATACACGTTACCGTTTGGATCAACTGCGGTCGACCACGCCACATCCGAACCGGTGCTCGCAGCAGTGCTGCTCCACTGATACGTTAATTGCGCTTGGAAATAAGTTGAAATAAAAAATAAACTAAGTAAAAGTAAAAGTCTTTTCATGTGGAATTTTTTTGGAAAAACTAAAATAAAGAAAATATAAGATTTGACCAAAACGAACTAATAAATTCTTAAGATCTACCGTTCAAATTGAAAATGACTATAATCCAGCAATACGGTCTTTAAAAAAGTGTCATCCTTTAAGGTGCTTTCAACACCCATTTTAGCTTTCACTTTATCGGCCAGGGCCTTTATGGCTTCGGGTTTATTATTAACAACGGCATAATCCAAAACTTCCTTAATTATTGCCACGTCTTTATCTGATAGCAATTCTACCTGTGTAAAAACAATTTTATAATTGCTTTGTTCCTTGTACAAAATAGTATCGCGCAACGTTATTTTAGAATTTAGTTTTATAACCGTTGTGCCGGCGGCCATATCGCCAAGACGCTGACTTTTTTCGCTCAGGGCAACACTTAATAAAGCTACTAAACCGCTTAATAGCTGCATGTCAATAACACGTAATAGCGATCGCAGCGCAAATGAGCCAATACCGGGTTGCGTGCCATTAAGTTTAACCACTTTTATACCCACTATTTTTTTGCCAAAACTTTGACCGTTCATAAAGGTTTCGCTTAAAAAATGATAAAGCATCACCGGTAAAAAGGCTATAATTAGAAGGGTCATGGCAAGGTATTCGTGCCGGTACATAAAATGACTGTCGGCAGTAAGCCCAATGATCAGAAAAACAAGAGTTAAATACACGCCTATAAAAATTCCATCGAGTAAGGTGGCCAATATCCTTAAACCAACCCCGGCCGCCTGATACTCGAGTTCCACATTTTGCGTGGTAGATATTTTAATGCCGTCCATTATATGAACAAATTTGCTAAATTTAAATGATATTTATTACCGTTGAAGGAAATTACTTTTTTAAAACAAAACGCCCCTAAGTGGGAGGAGTTCGAAAAGAAACTGTCGGATAAGCAAAACTTGCCTCCTTCTGAAGTTACCGACATGTTTGTGGAGCTTACTAACGATTATTCTTATTCTAAAACCAATTATCCCCAGTCAAAAACTACGGGCTACCTTAACGGGATGGCCTCTAAGATCCATCAATACGTTTACCGAAACAAAAAAGAAAGTAATAAACGTATTTTTAATTTTTGGAAGACCGAGTTGCCTGCATTATTTGGAAAATACCATCACTTGTTGTTGTTATCATTTGTAGTAACGGTCATTGGTACACTTTTGGGAGTAGTTTCGCAGTTAAACGACAGTAATTTTGTGCGGATTATCTTAGGAGATGGTTACGTTGATGAAACCATTGAGCGCATTAAAAAAGGAAATCCCCTTGGTATTTATGGCGAAATGCCACAAGTGTTCGATTTTTTTTACATCACTATCAATAATATCAGAGTATCATTCATGATGCTGGCTTTAGGAATGATCTTTTCGTTTGGCACGTCGTTCCTGATCCTTTACAACAGTATTATGCTTGGTTCTTTTTTTGCCATGTTCTATCAATACAACGTTTTGGGAAAAGCCTTAAAAGTAGTGTGGATCCATGGCACGCTCGAAATTTCGGCTATCGTTATTGCCGGTTGCGCCGGTTTCGTGTTGGGTAACAGTTTTATGTTTCCCGGAACTTATAAACGCATCGATTCGTTTAAAACAGGCGCTAAGAATAGTATCAAAATTGTGATCGGATTGATCCCGGTATTTATGTGCGCCGGATTTTTAGAAAGCTTTATTACCCGTTACACCGAAATGCATTTAGCCCTCAGTTTGGTCATTATTTTTGGGTCGCTGGCATTCTTGATCTGGTATTTTATTATTCTTCCTATAAAACTTAAACTTACATTTTATGCAAAAGATCATATTTAAGCAGCAACGCGATTTTGGTAAAGTATTTGCTGATACCCTTAAATTCATAAAGCAAAATTTTAGATCCCTTTTTGGTTCCATCGTTTTTATTGCGGGCCCGCTTTTACTAATAAGTGGTTTTGCACTCGGATATACACAGGCTTCAATACAAGAATGGACAAAGAACATTACGCGTTTTGGTTCGTTCAATTATAACGAATTACTTTCCGGTTTTGGGGTTGCTATTTTTTTCGCGTACATAGGCCAGGTAGTTTTGATAAGTGTAACATTTAATTACATGATGTTGTATCACGAAAAACCCGAAGGAGAAGCTATCACCATTCAGGAAGTGGCCAAGCGGGTGATGAGTAATTTCTGGAATTTAATGGGCTCCATGTTCACCTTGCTAATCGTTACCGTAATTATTACCGTAGTTATTGTATTTGTGTTTGCCGGATTGGGTTACGCCATGGGCGTTTTTGGTTGGGTGCTAATTGCCTTGGCCGCTTTTTTTGGCATCATCTTAACGTTTCCGGTATTGGCCTATTACATTACCGGTTCGTTTTTTGTGTGTGTGCGTGATGGCGATTTTATTTTTGCGGCACTGGGCAAGACCAGAAGATATTTGAAGGGTAATTATTGGTGGACCTGGTTAATAATGCTGGTAGCCGGTATCGCCATTGGAATTGTGAACCTCATTTTTACTTTGCCCGCTTCAGTGGTATCAATGGCCGATACTTTTACACGCTTTCAGGCGGCATCTGAAAGTTCGGGAAGTCATTCTACCTTATTTATTATTTTATCTACTGTGGCTAATTTTTGCACATCGATAACCTCCGTGGTTTATCTCCTTATCTGCGCTTTTAATTTTTTAGGTCAGGAAGAAAAACACGAAGGCGCTGGATTGTTTTCACGTATCGATGAAATAAAGTAAGGTGGGATCTTGTTTTTCAAATACAATTCTTAAACTAAAACTCGGGATCATTTTTTTATTTTTGGGCGGTAGTGTGTTTTCTACTACTGTAAAGGATACAGTAATAAAGTACGACAGTGCGCTTATTCAAACCATTTCACCCGAACGCGTAAGAGAAGAAAAATTGTTCTCTGATCCCGAACTTCAACATAATCAGGAAACGGTAAAAGATATTAATTGGTTCGACCGGTTCATTGATTGGTTCAGTCGTAATTTATTTGGCGACGCTTCCTACGAAACGCGCGATACCATTATTAATATCATTTTATGGGTTTTATCGTTGGCGGGCCTGGGCGTTATCATTTGGCTGGCAACGCGCACCGAATTTGTTAGTTTTTTAAGAGGTAAAAGGCTCGAAAGCGAATTCAGTTTTACTGATATGGAAGAGGATATTAAAGGAATAAATTTTGAAGAACGTATTACCAAAGCCTATAACGAAAAAAATTACCGTTTAGCCATACGCTGGTGCTATTTAAAACAGTTAAACAATTTGAATAACGCAGGCCTTATCTCGTGGCAATCGCATAAAACCAATATTGATTATGGTAAGGAGCTGGCAAAAACAAACTTTAAAGCGGGATTTGTTGACCTGAGCCGTGTGTATGATTTTGTGTGGTATGGACAATACCTTGTAACGGAGCAGGATTATTTAAAGCTGAAACAAAAATTTACAGATTTTGAAGAACAGGTAAGAGCGCATAAAAATGTTTAAAGGGAACCGGAAATATTATTGGGTGCTGGGCATCGTGTTTAGCTGCATTATTGTGGTGCAGTACATGAAACCTATTCCGGTAAATTGGCGAAAAACATTTTTGGCAAAAGATAAGATCCCTTTTGGTTGTTACGCCATTTATAATTTAATGGAGAATACCTATGCCGGTAAAGTAGATATAAATAAATTAAGTTTTTATAATTTGCAAGAGCAAAATAAGCCGGAGAACACCAGTGTAATAATAGTGAACGACCAGATCACTTTTTCGCGCCTCGACGTCAAAAAAATGTTCGAATTTATTTCTGCCGGTAACAAGGTTTGCATTTCGGCCAATGAATTCTTTGAATTGCTCGCCGATACGTTTAAAATAGAAACAACTTACGACTGGGCCGGTTATTTTAAGAATATGGATTCGGCTTTAAAGAAAACTATGTTCTCAATAAAATATGTGAATCCAAAAAATAACTTTGTGCCATATTATTCTTATCCCGAAGCCGCCACCGAAACCTATTTTACCTCATTTGATACTTCGCAATTTAAAGTAATGGCGGTAAATAAGAATAAGTCACCTATATTAATAAGAACAAGCATTGGTAAGGGTCATCTATATATTAACACCATGCCCGACGCGTTTGCCAATATTTTTATAGTAGATCATGTCAACCGCCATTACGTATATACCTTAATGACCGCTCTTAAAAACAAGAACATATTGTGGGATGAGCACTATAAAACCTATAATCCCAAAAATGAAAGTATGTTCAAGTATATTTTTGAGAGCGACCCCCTTTACATGGCTTACAGTATTACTATATTGGGATTATTATTCTTTATGTTCTTTTCTATAAAACGCAAGCAAAGAGCCATTGCCATTATAAAGCCCTTAGAAAATTCAACCCTGGAGTTTGTTGATGTGGTAAGCCAGGTTTATTTTAATTCAAAGAACCATAGATACATTGCCATAGAGAAGATCAATTATTTTTATTTTGATATAAGGAATAAATTTTATGTTAATACCAATACGTTAAATGAAGAATTTTACATAGCTTTAAATAAATTATCGGGCGTGCAGGTAGAGGAGTTGAAAAAATTGTTTGAATTTTGTGAAGCATTGAAAAAAGCAAACGCCTTAAACGAATACGATCTGATAGAACTGAATAAACGGATAAATGATTTTAAACAAAAAAGTATAAGATAATGGAACAGCAATTTTCATCGAGGATAGATCTCACGCAACTTACACAAAAAGTAGAAGGCATTAAAGCGGAGTTGGGAAAATATTTAATAGGCCAACCCGACCTGGTGGAATATTTGATCATCGCCTTATTGGCAGATGGGCATGTGTTAATAGAAGGTGTTCCGGGTGTTGCAAAAACATTGACGGCAAAATTATTGGCTCGCACCATTGATGCGTCTTTTAGTCGTATACAGTTTACACCCGACCTTATGCCCAGTGATATTACCGGAACTTCTATTTATAATAATAAAATAAACGATTTTGAATTTAAACGCGGTCCGCTATTTGCTAATATAGTATTGGCCGATGAAATTAACCGCGCTCCCGCAAAAACACAAGCGGCTTTGTTTGAAGCCATGGAAGAACGCCAAATTACGGTTGATGGACATACGCATTTGCTTGTAGCGCCATTTATGGTATTGGCCACGCAAAATCCTATAGAGCAGGAGGGAACCTACCGTTTACCGGAGGCGCAATTGGATCGCTTTATTTTTAAATTGGTAGTGAATTACCCAAATGCTGAAGAAGAATCTAAAATACTTTTAAATTTTCACAACAATAAACACGTTATTGATCTTGAAAAGATAAAACCTATATTACATAAAGAAAGCATTGCTGATCTGCGACAAACGCTTGCCGCTGTTTTAATAGAAGAGAATTTAATTAAATACATTGTGCAGATCGTAAATTCTACCAGGGCCAACCCAAGTTTGTATTTGGGCGCATCACCTCGTGCTTCATTGGCAATTTTGAACGCGGCTAAGGCCTCAGCCTGTTTAAGAGGAAGGGATTTTGTGAGCCCCGATGATATCAAACATGTTACCAAACCGGTTTTACGCCACCGTATCGTATTAACACCCGAAAAAGAAATGGAGGGTATTAATGCCGACACCGTTATACAACAGCTATTGGATAAAGTAGAAGTACCAAGATAAAGGGATATTTCCCTAGTTATTGCAATTGATTGCACTTATTAAAAAAGCGCTGTGAATAAGTGCTTTTTACCTGTATTGACCTTGGAAATTAGTAGGCCTAACTTTACTAAAACTAAAAATGAAAGCCGAAACTTTGATCAAAGGTCTTGTGGTTCTTTTTATAGTTGTGGTTTATTTTCTCGTAAGTTCTTTGGAGTAATACTTTACTCCACCACAATTTTCGAAGTACTCACACCATCTTCGTTAATTAATTTAACAAAGTATATACCGCGGCCCCAGCCGGTGGTTTTAATTGTGAATGAATTTTCAGAATTTGTTTCAAACACCATTTTGCCGCTAGCGTCGTAGATCATCAAATGATTGTTTAACCCGTTGGTCACCCTTACGTTGATCTTATCGCTGGCCGGGTTAGGGTATATCATCACACCGTTACCGGCAAACTTCAATTCTTTTACACCAACGTCGGTTGTAGCCACACCGTTATATTTTATTTGAGCATTGGTAGCACTGTTCTTAAGATCGGTTAAACTATCTCCGGCAATAAGCGCGAAAGCCACCACGTTGTATAATCCAGGTAAAATAGTGTGTGGTCCGCTGCTCATCACGTTTATCACGTCATGTCCCACTACTGTACCAGTGCCTCCTGCATTAAGTCGCTGTGTGCTCATGGCGTTGTATTTTTTAGCGCCGGTAAAACCGGGTTGTATATCCATTCCGCCATCACCACCGGCCACGTTATCTATAGCGTAAAATACCGGTGAACCGGATGTGGTAAGTAATTTGATCCCTGCGAATTTACCACCTGGTGCATTGTAATACGAGTAGCCCATTTTATTGGTGGCATCATAAGCCGATTTGTTTGTTCCAAAAGTAGCGGCGTCAATATCCCAGTCGGCACAAATACCCACATACAAATTATTTAAAGTTAACGCGGTAGTGTTTTTTATGACATATTCCCAAATAACGTATTTTCTATTTGGTACAGTGGTCCACGCAAACGTTCTCTGTTCAACTTCAATGCCAATTGGTAAAGCAGCCGATCCATCATTGAATTTAGCGTAAGTATCAAGATCACTTTTTGGGATACTGGATTTTTTAATGGTGAATAAGGCAGAAAAATCAGCGTCATTACCCGCACTAGTTCCTCTTACACAATCCGAAACATGCATGGAATCGGTTCCGATCATCAGACCAGCGTCATACATAATGCTTCCGCCACCATAAATAAATCCTAAACCTTGTCCCTGACTATCCATGTTGTATCCAATGCGTCCCTTACTGGTAGCTGTAGTTCCAACATCATTAATAAAGATATTTATATAATCGGCATTAACTGTAACCGAAAAAAATTGCGAAACAGTATCAACACCGTCGGCCATATCAATTCTAAAATCAACAGTTGAATTATTAGCAAAGGCACCGCTTAATTTAAACGAATAGGGTGTAGCCGTATTGTTAGTGCTTGCCATGGTATTGATAGCACCAATATTAAAAATATCATTCACGGCGGTAGCCTGAGCGTTCAACGAAATAAGTGTGGCTGTTCCAACTGTTGATGGGGCAAGATAATTGGTAAACACTCCTGAAATAAATAAAGTATCACCGCCAATAAATATGCCGTCGTTATGGTCAACCGTATTTATATTATTAAACACCAGCGAGGGTTTTGAAGCATCGGTAAGCGCTTTAAATAAATTAACGCGGCCGGTTCCTAATTTATCAATAAAACCGCCATTGGTTCCAATATTATAAATGTAATCGGTAGTAGCTTTTAAACGTTGCCCTGCCTGCATGGCGTTATAAGATGGAAAATAACTTCTTACGATGGCAACAGCCCCTGCCGCATTAGGTGAGGCCATGGAAGTACCGGTTTGCTGACTATACCCGTTGGCCGGAGAAGGCCATGTTGCGTTAATGTTTGTGCCCGGTGCGCAAAGGTCAACGTAATATCCGTAGTTGGAAGATAAATTACGAATATCTCCCGATGTAGTATTGGCAACACCTAAAACATAAGTGTAAGCCGCCGGAAAGAATTCCTGACTGTTACCGTTATTACCGGCAGCCGCAACCACTAATGCGTCTTTATTGATTACGGCGTATGTGCAAATGTCTTGTCCATATTGTCCACCTATAGTTCCACCCCACGAACAATTAATTACTTTGCAACCGTGATCGGCAGCGTATTTGATGCCTTCATAAGCGGCATTTAAAGCGCCGGTTGCATCAGCGATCTTTACCGGCAAAAATTTACATTTAAATCCTATACCTGCAACACCAATAGCATTATCGGTACTGGCAGCTGCAATACCACAAACGTGCACACCGTGCGCATTACCTTGCCAGGTAGGATCGTTATCATTAACGCCAAGATCCCAACCGCTAAAATTATCAACGTAACCATCCCCATCATCGTCAATGGTATTAATAGGATCGGCGTAATTGTGTTTAATGTTTCCCATAAGATCATTATGAGTAGGATCAGTGCCGGTGTCCGTTATACCAATAATGATGGTGGTATCGCCTCTTGCAGTAGTGGTATTAACGCCCCAGGCATTATAACAATTCATTAAACCGAGGTGGTATTGCCCTACCGTTGTGGCCTGAGGATCGTTTGGATTGTAATCTATTTTTGGGATCACATGCGGTTCGGCGTAAACCAACACCTTGCTGGCCAATAAAGCATTGATGGCTTTTTCGATAGGATAGTTATTAGCGTATTTTAATTCGTAAATAAGCGAAAGGTCGGCATAAGCGAAACCATCGCGATTATATTTTTCGCGCGGTGGTTGTTCGTTTCTGAATTGCTTTTTGAGCGAAACAACGCCTAAGGTATTTAAACTTTTTTGGAGCTGGGTATTGGTAATGCCCTGTTCACTGCAATCGTTTCGGTAAACATCTTTTACTTTTATGATGATGGTGTTGGCCATGTAATCGGAGGGCGTAACACCGTTAGGAAGTTTATAAGTGCTTTGTGAGAAGCCGTAAAAGCTGAAAGTAACAGCAACCAGGTTGAGAAATGCTTTTTTTCATTTTTTTTTGTAATAGGAACATAAATTTACAAATAAAAGTTGTTAAAAGCAATCGGATAATGAACTTAAATTACGACTTGCATTTGCAGGAAGGCGAAAAATAGATCTTTGTTTTTGGAAGCATTTCCTGAACGGCCTTTTTTGAACGTCATCACTAATAAGGATGTTTCGGAGGTCGAGCACTTTTAACGACGTAAGTTTATTCAACGACTCCGGAAACTCGCTTAAGTTATTGCTCCACATGTCTGCAATTTCCAGATTTTGCAATTCGCCAAACTCCCATGGCAAGCTGGCAACTTCGTTTTGGTTGATGTTGATATACTTTAGGTATTTTAACTTACCTATCTCCTTCGAAACGGTTTCAAGTCCGGTTTTGCTGCAAATAAGATATTGCAGATTTTGTAGCTGACCAATGCCATCCGGCAACGTTTTAATATTGTTCTTACTAATGTCTAAATATTGCAGGTTCTTGAATTTATAAATTTCTTCAGGAAACGCTTTTAGGTGTTTTTTACGCAGCACCAGTTTGATCACTTTATCAGGATCCTTTAAAGCCGAATCTAAACTGGTAAATTCTTCCACCTTAGAGAGCGCTAACGAATCGAGTAATTGGGCATTAAGGTTATTTGAAAAAATTGCGCAAATAAAAAGCGCTATAATTCCTTTAACCCAATTCATTGTTTTTATGCTATTAACTGTTTGCAAATGATCTCGTCTTTCTTAATTTCTTTTACCAGCTCTTCAATCGTATCAAATTTTTTTTCGTCGCGTATACGCTCTATAAATTCTACTTTTAAATTCTTGCCGTAAATATCTTTATCAAAGTTAAAAATATTTACTTCTAATTTGATGTGCTTATCAGCATCTGTAGTAGGATTGGTGCCGATATTCATCATACCAAACCCCTTAAAGCCTTCTGTTTCAACACTAACAAAATAAATACCGGTTTGAGGAATTAACTTTTCTTCACCTTTTATTTTAAGATTGGCCGTAGGAAATCCAATGGTTTTACCCAATTTTTTACCGTGAATTACCGTACAAAAGTATTGCAACCTAAGAGCAATGCCCGGTTTTAACGCTCTTCTAAAAAGAGGGCCTGACGTATTTTAGTGGAACTCACGTTTATTTCATTCACTCAGTATTGAGCCGCATTTCTATCACCTCAAAGTGTAACGCGCGCGGCGTTCTTGAGTTTTAAATATTGCCGCTTCCGGTTCTTGCCATTATGGTGTGGCAGTCTTCAATGTTTGCTGCTGGTTTTTGCGCAGAGTTTCCTTAATGAATTTATCGGGCTCAATTTGCGAAATTCTTTTGGTAAAAGGATAGGCGACCACATAATCGATTTCTACTTTTTTCAATAGTGATTTTTTTCGCTAAAGTATTCAGCAATTGC
>JBGASH010000315.1:0-2650 GCA_044229775.1 Bacteroidia bacterium | reverse complement strand
CTCGGTCAATCCATTCGCAAATAAACTTTTGTAGGTAAAAGCAGTGGTTTCTTTTAAAGCGACCGTGAGTCCCATTTCCTCCAGCAGCCTCCGGCTGGCGGCATCTGCTGTTTTTTCACCGGGTAAGGGATGCGAGCAGCAGGTATTAGACCATAGGCCCGCGCTGTGATATTTTGTCAATGCGCGTTGCTGTAATAGCAACTCACCTTTACTGTTAAAAATAAAAACCGAAAAGGCCCGGTGTAAAACACCCTTTTGGTGGGCTTCCAGTTTTTCCATTACGCCAATGGCTTCGTCTTTTTCATTTACAAGTATTACCTCCTGGCGCATGCTCTTTTAAAATATTTAGCGTAATTTTAGCAAATAAATTTCACATGACACGTCCTAGTTTTGATAATATATACATGGAGTTAGCCGAAAAACTATCTCAGCGTTCACATTGTGTTAAAGCGCAGGTAGGGGCGGTTCTAACAAAGGATACCCGAATCATTTCGTTGGGATACAATGGCCCTCCGGCCGGCACACATAATTGCGACGAAGTTTGGCCCAAAGAAGGTTGTCCTCGCGATAGCAAAGGCAGTTGCTCTTTAGCGCTGCATGCCGAGCAGAACGCCATTTTGTACGCCGCTAAAAATAATTTCTCGATCGACGGATCTACGCTTTATGTTACACTTTCGCCCTGTATTGCTTGTGCCCGGGTGATCTATACTGTTGGAATAAAAAAAGTATACTATAAGAACAGTTATGCCGATTTTAAAGGTATTCCAAGTGATGAGGGAGTTGATTTTCTCAAAAAATTCGGCGTTGAGGTTGTCCGTTTTCAATAAATGAAAGGAAAAGGTACCAAATACCTGGTTTTACTCATTCTATTATTCAATTGTTTTATTTTTTTAGGTCAAAACACCGCAAAACCACCCGGAAAAAAAAATCCGGAAGGAAGTAGGCGAGAGATCCGCAGAAAAGAAAGAAAAGAGCGAAGAGAGCGTTGGCGAAAAGAAGGGGAGGAGCGGGCTGCAGTAAAAGCGTACCATAAACGGCTTCAAACAAAAAAAGTGCGTAAACGCATGAAGCGAAGTAAGCATAAAGCTACTTTACACAATGAAAACCGACGCGAACCATTCATGAAACGCCTTTTCATGAAAAAGAAAAAAGTGTAACCCGTCAAAAAACAAGGTTACCATTTAACCTCAAATTCCGTCCACTTGTTTAAATCACAGGACCACATTTTAAAAAGTGTTTTAGCTGGGCTTTTTTATTGCCTAATATTGTGTTAAAGAGTGTTAACTATAGCCTTTTTTGAAAGACGTTTGAGAATCAGGTGATTAGAAATTGTACATAAATATATTTGTATAATTAGGCTGAGGTTTATATTTTTAACCCTTTTATAAATTAGGATTTTTAAGTAAAATTAACATATGATGTTGAGAAAAATTTACCTACTGGTTATTGGCTTTGTTCTATTCGGATTCATAGGCCATGCGCAAAACAATAACGGAGCCATTAAAGTCTTGTTAAAAGACAAAGGCAACAACGAAGCTATTCCATTTGCCAACGTGGTTGTTTACCAAAACGGTGTACAGGTTGGCGTAGGTACCACCAATATGGACGGTGAAGCTACCATCAAACCATTACCTCCGGGAAAATACGATGTTAAAGGTGTATATGTTGGATATCAACCTCTTGAGATAAAAGGTGTGGTTGTGGGAGAAGATAAAACGGCACATATTACTTTGGCCTTATCAAACGGTGAAGGTGTTAAGCTTGATGAAGTAGAAGTTGTTTCTTATCAGGTTCCTTTAGTTGACCCGGATACTAAAACCGGACAAACAGTAACCCGCGAAGATTATCAAAACATGGCCACCAAAAACATTAACTCGGTGGCGGCAACTACAGCCGGTGTTTATTCGGCCGATGAAGGTGGCGCCCTCAATATGCGTGGTGGCCGTTCGGTTGGAACAACTTACTTTGTGGACGGTGTTAAAATTGTGGGAGGCCTTTCTTTACCTCAGCAAGCGGTTGATCAGATCAACGTAATTACCGGTGGTTTACCTGCTATGTATGGCGACGCTAACGGAGGAGTTATCTCAATCACAACACGCGGACCTCAATCCAAATTTTTTGGTGGTATAGAATTGATCTCATCGCAACTTACCGATCGTTATGGTTACAACTCAATTGGTTTTAGCACAGGCGGTCCGATCATTCAAAAAAGGGATACTAACGGAAATAAAACACCTATCGTTGGTTTCTTTTTAGCGGGTCAGGGTACTTACCAAAAAGATCCAAGCCCTTCAGCAGTTCAGTTGTACAAACTTAACGACGAAAAATTAAAAGAAATTCAGCAAACCCCTTTGATCCCATCTAAATCGGGTAGCGGTTATAACAGAGCTTTAGAATACGTAACAAAAGACGATCTGACAAAAATTAAATCTCACGAAAATATACCGGCAAGAACTGTTGCCCTAAATGGTAAAATTGATATTAAGGCCGCTGCTAATACAAATATTACGCTGGGAGGCGCTTTCGAATACAATAATGGTATCGGGTTCACTTACGGCAACCAGTTATTTAACGCCGAAAATAACCCTCACAACATTTCCAACACTATCAGAACTTTTGCAAGGATCACTCAAAAATTCGGTAACCAAAA
>JBGASH010000314.1:0-2659 GCA_044229775.1 Bacteroidia bacterium | reverse complement strand
GAGAAAGTTGCTAAAGAGTTACAGCTTCCTGTTTATTTATACGAAGCCGCGCAACCGGATAAAAAACGTTCTAACCTTTCGGTGATCCGCGCAGGTGAATACGAAGGTTTTTTTAAGAAAATAAAATTACCCGAATGGAAACCGGATTTTGGTCCGGCCGAATACGATGCCAAACGCGGCGCTACCGTAATTGGCGCCCGCGATTTTTTAGTGGCCTACAATGTAAATTTAAACACCACTTCTACCCGACGCGCTAACGCCATCGCGTTTGATGTGCGTGAAGCCGGTCGTGTCGTATTAGAAAATGGTAAGCCGGTAAAAAATCCGGATGGAAGCACTAAATCCACCCCGGGAACTTTAAAAAGTGTAAAAGCCATTGGTTGGTACATTGAAGAATATGGCATCGCTCAAATTTCGATGAATCTCACCAACATTAATGTTACGCCGGTTCACATTGCCTTTGACGAAGTTTGTAAAAAAGCCACCGAGCGCGGTATTCGTGTTACCGGTTCGGAGTTGGTTGGATTAATCCCTTTGAAATCGTTATTGGATGCCGGAAAATATTTTTTAAAGAAGCAACAGCGCAGTACCGGTGTAAGTGAAAAAGAATTGATAAAGATCGCGGTTAAGTCGATGGGATTGGATGAGCTTGGTCCTTTTAAGCCCGAAGAAAAAATAATTGAATATTTATTGAAAGACATGGCCGATCAAAAATTAGTAAGCATGACCCTGTCTGCGTTTGCCGATGAAACTGCGAGTGAAAGTCCGGCTCCGGGTGGTGGCTCAATTGCCGCTTATGTGGGTAGCTTAGGAGCGTCTTTGGCAACTATGGTTGCTAATTTGAGTTCGCATAAAAAAGGATGGGATGCCCGATGGGAAGAGTTTAGTAATTGGGCCGAAAAAGGGCAAACCTATAAAGATGAGTTATTAAAATTGGTTGACGCCGATACCAAAGCTTTTAATTTGATAATGGCGGCCTTTGCTTTGCCTAAATCTAACGATGAAGAAAAAAAATTAAGGAGCCAGGCTATTCAGGATGCCACAAAATTCGCCATTGAAATTCCATTTAAGGTAATGAGCATTTCTTACGAAAGTATGGCGTTAATAAAAGCCATGGCAGAAATTGGAAATCCCAATTCGGTAAGCGATGCGGGTGTTGGTGCCTTGTGTGCCAGAAGTGCAGTAATGGGCGCGTTTATGAATGTGAGAATTAACGCCGCGGGATATGAAGATAAAAAATTTGTCGAAGAAATTGTTTCGAAGGGAAAAGGAATTGAGGAAAAAACCATTGCTTTAGAAAAAGAGATCCTTGATATCGTCAACAAAAAAATTGGTCTTTAATTCTTTTAAACTAAATCTTTCTTTATTTGAATGAGCGAAACTGCACTTTGAGTAAGTGAGTGCTTTACTATCGTAAAAAATTGCGTTTTGTTGTTTTGAATTGAGGCGATCAGTGTCATACATTTGTATCATATAATTTAATCTACAAGAAAAGCAATTATGAAAACAAAATTATTTTTTATGTCGTTATTCGCCGGCATTATTTCTTTCGCCTCAAACGCACAGTGCACTGCAGGAAACACACCAACACAAATATTTTCTCTTGGCATATATACCGTAGCTCCTAATAGCGGTTTTGTTGTTAGGCAAATTTGCAGCAACACCACCGTGTATGATACCATCGGTGGCGGAAATCAAAAACAATACTATATGGAGCCGGGTGCTTCGCTTTTTATTAAAAACGCGGCTACCACACAGGTTTGGATGAGAGGAAATTCATCGTTGACCGTTATTACCGGTACTATGTCGTTTGTTTCGGTTTATAAAGAAGCTGCAGCTACTACCAGCGGTACCTTCACTCCAGCACCAACTACTTGCAGTGCTGTTTCGTTTCCAACCGTTTCATGTACGTTAGGTATAAACCAAAAAGCAAACGAAAAAGCCATCTCTGTTTTCCCTAATCCTGCCAGCGATCACATCACCATCATTAATGATAACGCTGCTACTTTAGTTGGAGTGATCATTAATAAGATCGGACAAAAAGTAAAAACCATAACCATTGAAAATGGTAATAAGATCGTGGATGTTTCTGATCTGGCTGCGGGAATTTATTTTTTAAATATGAGTGAAAAGAATAAAATGATCTCAACCCAAAAAATAATAATTACGAAATAAGTATTACATTAATATACATCCCCAAAAAGAAGCCCTGTTAATAGCCGGGTTTTTTATTTCAAGCATTGCATCCAATGCTAAAAAGCTCATTATCAGTATATAAGAAAATTTATCAGTTGATTGATTATCAGTGTATTACATTAGATTTTTGCAGGATGCCAATAATTTATTATCTTCGTGGTCCGTTTAAAAAGAACTAAAACAACAAGCAGATGAAAAAAGATACACATCCGGAAAATTACAGATTGTGCGTATTTAAAGATATGAGCAATGGTTATTCGTTTTTAACCCGCTCATGCGCCGAAACAAAAGATACCGAAAAGTGGGAAGACGGTAATGAATACCCTCTCGTAAAATTAGATATCTCTATGACCTCTCACCCGTTCTATACCGGTAAGAAAATGTTAGTAGATACAGCAGGTCGCGTTGATAAATTCCGCACCCGTTACAACAAAAAGAAATAACACAAGCAATTATACTTTAA
>JBGASH010000313.1:0-2660 GCA_044229775.1 Bacteroidia bacterium | reverse complement strand
ATATCGTAATTAACTTCGTAGTCGGGTATAATTCCTCTTCCCGTAACCTTTGGATCAACATCGTGTATTATTCTGAAAGCCGGTATCCGTACCCGTACTTTCGTATTTGGTAAAGTGTAATAGGGCGTAATGCCGGCGTTACATCCTTCTTTAGCGCCAGAGGTTTCGCTACCAACAAATTTCGTTCCGGGTTTGGTTTCCAAAAACGCTGCCACTAAACACGCTGTCGAAAAAGTACCTCCGTTGATCAATACATAAACGTTCTTATCATAATGTAATTTTCTTACCGGCTTTATCTTTTGTATGTACCAAATGGTATCACCCATTTTTTTTCTTTTGCCAATGGTTCCTAAAACTACCCTTGTAAACTTAAATACCATGTTGCCATGTGTGTATTGTTTTAATGGAAAATTCTTAACGTGCGTTTTTAGTGTAGCGGTCTCGGTGCTGTCGATCAAGTAACTCAATAGTTTGTAACTGTTCATTAAATTGCCACCGCCATTGTAACGAAGATCAATAACCAGATTTGTTATCTGTTCTCGTTTTAATTGTTTGAAAACTTTTCTGTAAACTTTTTTATACCGCGAAGCTTTGAACGATCTTATTTTTAAAACCAAGGCCGATTTGCTTGCATCAAGGTAACCCACACTCATGTTGGCCCTCCGGTATTTAATATAAGTGCTATCTTCTTTTGGTAATAGTGGCAAAAGTGGCAATTCTTTAAGCGAAACAGCCTTTACCCAATTGTCTTTGATCTTTTCTTTGCTTTTGCTTTCTATCAAAAACGAATCGGGCCTACCAAATAGGCTCGGATAAAAATAATTAAAAGCGCCACGCATATAAGTATTCTTGCCCGATGTAATAAAACCATCGGTGGTAAAAAAGTGGCGCGTATAATTACAAATGGAATCGGAAGTGATGTTATTAATTTTAAGGATCTTTGTATAGGGCCGCAACAAGGTGTCTTTTTTATTATTTACCGAAGTGGCAACATACAATTGGTTTTGCAGCGGAATCAAATAGTAGGGAAAAAAATTGAGCGACATTGGCCTCAAAGCTTTAACATAGGCTTTCGATAAAAGAACATCCGAATGGCCGCAATGCAATTGTTCAAAAAGTAATTTAAGTTGTATTCTGTATTCTTTTTCGGTTAAACTATCTTTAAGGTGCGATATAAAGTCATTAAAAAGGCCGTCGTAGTAAGTCTGAGGCTTGTAAACCCCAATACCGGGATGCATCTTCATCACTACTTCCTTTAGTATCTTAGAATCTTCCTGAAGCCGTGCCGGATCGTACTTTTTATTGATGTCAAAGCTCGTTTGGGAATATAAACCAAGTGGCACATGCCACATTGCAGCTAATACAATAAATTGAAAAATAGTATTTTTTATACTCTTTTTAAACATTATTTTTGTGTGAAACCGGGGGATTAAGCCCATTTAAAATTAATTATTTAATCCAACATAATTTCGATAAAATATGCAAAAAATAAAAATAGGAGTGTTAAGGGAAGAAAAGAGTCCGCCGGATAAAAGGGTACCTTTAACACCGCTTATTTGTTCTGAATTGAGCAGGAAGTACCATAATGTAGAAATTGTGGTGCAACCCAGTAAGATCCGGTGTTATAGCGATACGGAGTATACCCATTTTGGCGTAACACTTCAGGAAGATGTAAGTGACTGCGATGTGTTACTAGGGGTGAAAGAGGTACCAATAGAAAAGCTTATCCCTAATAAAAAGTATTTCTTTTTTGCGCATGTCATCAAAAAGCAAGCGCATAATCAAAAGTTGATGAAGGCCCTTATCGAGAAGAAGATCCAAATGATAGATTATGAAACACTCACCGATATTAACCATAACCGTATCATTGGCTTCGGTCGTTATGCCGGGGTAGTAGGGGCGTATAACGGCATATTGGGATATGGATTAAAATACGACCTCTTCCGGATCAAACCCGCGCATTTTTGTCGAGATAGGGCCGAAATGGAAGAAGAATTGAAACGCGTTAAACTTCCCAATATTAAAATTGCTTTAACCGGTGGTGGGCGTGTGGCTAATGGTGTTATTGAAACGCTTAGCGCTTTAAGAATAAGAAAAGTAACAGCCGAGGAATTTTTACTCAATAGCTTTCGTGAACCTGTGTATTGTCAGCTTAACCCTCGTGATTATGTTGAAAGACCAAACGATCATAATTTTGACTTAAACGATTTTTTTAAACATCCCGAACATTTTACTTCCAAATTTCCGGCTTTTACAAAAGTTACCGATCTGTACATTTCGGCGCACTATTGGGATCCTAGATCGCCTAAAATGTTTACCACGGCCGATATGAAACAACTCGATTTCCATATTAGCGTTATTGCCGACATTACCTGCGATATGGATGGATCGGTGCCAACCACATTACGATCGAGTACTATCGAAAAACCATTTTACGGCTATAATATCAAAACCGAAAAAGAAGATCTGCCATTCACCAAGGATACGGTATGTGTAATGGCGGTTGATAATCTTCCCTGCGAATTGCCGCGTGATGCGAGTGATGATTTTGGAAAAGATCTTACTGAAAGAGGACTCCCATACCTGTTCACCCAAGATACCGATAAAGTGATCGAAAGAGCTACCATTTGTAAAGATGGTAAGTTAACACCGGCCTTTGA
>JBGASH010000035.1:4881-24248 GCA_044229775.1 Bacteroidia bacterium | reverse complement strand
ACAAATCAACAGGTAATGGATGCCTTTAACCGTAACGACCTTAAGGTTTTTACGGAAAGCAAAGCTGTTACCGATTACTTAAAGTCGAAACACTGGGACAATAAAGTATTATTGATGATGAGTTCCGGTAATTTTGATGGTGTCGACTTTAAAGCCTTAGCCGGTGAGCTAAAAATGTAAGTTTTTTTGTTTTTAGACCATTAAGAACCTTTAATGGCTCTATAAAAATGGTTTAGCTCCATAATTTTTATGGTTGAAAGGCGCTAAATCACACAAAATCCCATTTAATTAACAATCAATCGTTTACAAAACACCTGTTAAGGGCATATAAGATTTTCATTTTAGCGGTTACTTAGCTTGATCATAAAACTCGAATGATGAGATCAGGCTTTTATATTTCGGCGCGTTTAACAAGGCAGATTCTATTCTGTCTTATCTTGTTTTGCTATAACGGTATTAAAGCACAAGAAATTCAAGAATGGACCTTAAAAATAAAGAGCAATGTTAGCGTTCGTACGTGGAATCTAACCGACCAAGCAGTAAAAGATGAGAAAGTTTTGGAAAATGTTTCAGTAGCACTTTATTTAGGAACTACCAAGGTTAATCAAACCAAAACCGATGAGTACGGCGATTTCGAAGTTTTTGTACCGTCATACGGTGTTTATGAATTAGTGATCTCGCACAATGGTTGCACCTCTAAAAAAATTGAAATTAATACTGAAGGGATTCCAACCCAACACCGGCATAATCATTTCCGGCCGAGGATAAGTATTGATGGTTTTGTTTTATCCATCCCCTTTCCGGGAGTTGATTATTCGCCACTGCAAAAAGCCTTGGTTAAAGTGGAGTACGATCCTGTTAATGTAAGGTTTCGCGCCGATGAAGCGTCGGTTACTAACGGTTTGGCCACTGTAGCAAAGATCTATGAGGCGGAAGAAACTTTAGCAAATACGTTTTGCAATACTAACAAAGAGGGCAACGGGGCTTTAGCAAACGGTGATTGCGAACTGGCAAAGAAAACATACGAAAAAGCTATTGCCATGATACCTGGCGCGCAGTATCCCGTTGATCAGTTAAAAAAAGCTGATCGTTGTATTAAAGACAAAGAAGCAGAGGCAGAGGCACAGGCCAGGATTGCCGCTTATAAAAAGGCTGTGGCCGAAACAGAATCCAAGAACGGGCAGGAACCCATTTATGCATCAGCCGATAAAAAAGGTGATCTTGTTCCAAATAATAACGTAAGCAATGTGAAATCGCAGGAGGTTGATAGCGCGGCCATATTGGAAGCGAATAAAGTAGCCGCAGAAAGAATTGCTGCCGAGTTAAAATCGAATTATGCTGCTTCAGTAAAAGTGGCCGACGCCTTATTTGCCAAGAAGAAATTTGAAGAGGCCGAAACGGTTTATTACGAAGCATTACAGTTTTTACCGAACGAAACTTATCCTAAAACACAAATTGTAGCAGTAAGTAAAAACCTTAGCCGTGAAAATCCGGGCGCTAACGATAAAAAATATCAGGAAGCAATTTTGAAAGCTGAAAAATATTTGGGTGCAGAATATAAGGAAGCGATTAAGAAAAATTATCAGGATGCTTTAACCTATGTAGGCGATGCTACCTATGAAAAAAGCCAGTCGGAAGAGATTGAGAAATTGGTAACCTCGGATGGTTCTGTAAAAAGTCCGGAATTTATAGCCGCCATGATTGCAAAATACCCAAGGGGTTTAACTGAAGAAACCACAGTAGGTAAAGACGTAGTAATTGTAAGACGTGTATTGATCAAAGACGGCAACGTTTGGGTGTACCAGAAAAAAACATTCAGTTGGGGGGGGGTAGCTTATTTCCGCGATGGTCTTCGTGTTACCGGTTCCACATTTGATTACGAATCGGCCGCGTTATAATTTGGTGTATTAGCAGAGCAATCAATTTTTCCGCTTCTTCTCTGCTTATAACCCTTTCTGCAAGCACCATAATGAAAAAGATCCTGATCATATCCGATACGCATAGTTACCTCGACGAGAAATTAATAAAACACATTAAAGAAGCTGATGAGGTTTGGCATGCCGGTGATATCGGAAATATGGAAGTGTGCGATGCCATCACAAAATTAAAACCGTTAAGGGCCGTTTGGGGAAATATTGACGATCATAATGCAAGGGTTACTTACCCCGAAAATCTGATCTTTAATTGTGAAGAGGTAAAGGTTTACATCACGCACATTGGCGGTTACCCCGGTAAATATGCCAGAATTCCCAAAGAAATAATATTGAAGGAAAAACCCGGTCTTTTTATTTGCGGTCATTCACATATTTTAAAAGTGATGTTTGATAAAACAAATAATTTACTTCACATTAATCCGGGTGCCGCGGGGATTCATGGTTTTCATAAGGTAAAGACGGCAGTAAGGCTGGTTTTTGAAGGAAAAGAAATGAAAAACCTCGAAATAATTGAATTGGGACCAAGAACTGCTTAAATTTGAGATATGGATGAGAAAATACAAAAAGCTTATTTCGACAATGTTTCTTTAAAAAAGTTTATTGAAGCCGAAGGAAAAACCATTGATTCGGTTATTTGTTACCTCTGGCAAAATAATATCAATAAGAACGACGTTATTGAATTAATTGATAGTTTGGAGTTGAACTTTAGCGATGGGTCAAAAATAACATTAGGAAGCAACCCCGAAAATAACGGACTGGAGGCAAGCGAATTTGATTTTAAAGCAGAAAAGGCCGCCATCGAAAAAGAGTTTGAAGGTAAGATCAAATTATATGCCGTTAACGCTTCGGCAACCAATATGTGGAAAGATGTAATTGGTTTAAAATTGGTCTCAGTGCAGATCAGTAAAGACGGTTCTAATTATTTAAGTGACTCTATACTTTTGAATTTTGATACCGAAAAACGAACGGTGTCTATTAGCCAGTTAGATGGACTTATAATTGACCTTTATGAAGAAGATTAGAAGATGATCAGAAACATTCTCCAGACATTATTCACAAAGGGTTTCGTTGCCGGAATTAATTTTTTTAGTTTTAATTATTTCTTCCAAATATTTGGGAGTAAACACCAGAGGGGAGATAGGTCTTTTTATTTTAAACATTGCCATTATCCAGATCATTAATGAAATGTACACCGGATTTTCTTTGGTGTATTTTGTCCCAAAATTTAATTTAAAAAAGCTGTTTATCTATGGTTTTGGGTGGACCATCTTAGCCACTTCTGTTTCAAACATTATTTTATACTTGCTTGGTGAGGAGATAGTGGGTTTTGAGTGGCACTTGTTCTTTCTTTCTGCATTGATCATTTTAAACACCTTTAATTTGGTGATCATTCTGGCAAAAGAAAACATCCGACTTTTTAATTTTTTAAGCGTGTTGCAACCTCTGCTTTTATTATGTGGATTAGCGTATTTTACTTTAGTGAGACATGATTTTACGTTCAGGGCTTATATCATTCCGTTGTTCATTTCGTTTTCTGCCGCTTTCGTTATTTCTTTTATTTCTGTTTTTAAATATCTTAGGACCAATGATAGCAAAAGTGATTTTTCGTTGGTAAAAATTTTTGAGAATGGATTCTTTTGTCAATTAGCCGTGCTAATGCATCAGTTATCTAACCGGTTCAGTTTTTATGTTCTTGGCTCTATCACTATGGTTGGATTGTATTCAACAGCCACTACTTTGATCGAATCGGTTCTCATTATTGCCAACGGAATTACGCCAATTGTTCTATCAAAGATATCTAACGCGGGTGATACCGATTTTAGCAAGAATATCACACTAACTTTGGCTAAAGTGAGCGTGGCGTTAAGTTGTGTAGCCGCCATCGTGATATGGTTGCTGCCTAACGAATTATTCATTTATTTGCTGGGGAATGATTTTCATCAAACAAAAAACCTGATGTTATGGATCGTTCCCGGCATTCTATTAGTAAGTTTCTCCACTATTATTAGCCATTATTTCAGCGGGCTCGGCAATTTAAAGATCATTGCATTGTGTAATGGTTGTGGATTTTTATTTACCATTATATTGGCCCCTGTCTTAATTGGGAAGTTCAATTTGAAAGGAGCCGCTATTACCGCCAACATCAGTTATTTTGTTTCTTTTCTCTTGTTAACTATATCTTTTTTTGTGAAAACAAAATTCAGCGTCCTGTCGTTGTTCAATTTCAAAGCAGACATGCAAAATCTTAAGAAAATGGCATAAAAAAATCCCGATCTTTTGGGATCAGGACCTTAATTTTTTAAAACAGGTGATTATTCTAAAACAAACTTCTTGCAAACTTCTTTGCTACCGAGTTTTAATTTGTAAACATAAACACCGGTGTTAAGGGTATTGAGATCTAATTGTTTTTGGTTTTTTTCAAGATTGACAGTATACACTTTTTCGCCAATAAGATTATAAACTTCAAGCAAACCGTTTTCATTCACCAGATCATTCATGTATAAGTATTTTCCATTGCTGAACAGTTGGGGTGAAGAAGTTTGGCTTTCAACAATTCCGCTAAAATCTACATAATAAATATTAATGGAAGGATAGGAAGTGCAGTTTAGAATTCCGAAAATAGCGGAAGCGGTGCCCGCATTTTTTTCATAAAAGGTAAATCCAAAAGTACTGGCGTTGACCTGGGCAGGAGTTATAGTAGAAATATTCCACATGTTAGTAGATGAACCGTAACTGAATTTTTTACTGTTCGGACTTCCGCAAGAACTAAGAACGCTGGCTGTTCCGCCAAGGTTCAAGCCGGTCTCTACATCTCCGATCAATAAACGGGTTATAGTGTCTTTCGAAAAACCATCATACAAAGCCAATTCCACTTTAACGCCCACAATTGTGGCAGTTGCAGGAACAGAAAATTTGAAATTGGTAAAATTCAAACCTTTTGTCATTCCTCCAGCGGGAACAACTCCGGTGCTTGCTATTATAGGGGCCGTAAAACTATTAGTGGTCCATGAATAAGTTCCGGTAACGGTTCCATTAGCCAGGGTTCCTACTGTGTAAGGACCTGTGGCGGTGCTTTGGGCGTTGATAAAATAACCGGTTAAAATTGAAGCAAACAAGAGTAAAAATTTTTTCATGTCAATGGTTTTTAAGTATTAAAAAAAATCCCGGTTCATGTGAACCGGGATAGGTTGTTTTCACATGCTTTGTTATTCAATAACGAATTTCCTGCAAATTTCTTTATTATCAAACTTTAATTTATAAATATACACACCGTTATTCAAATTTGAAAGCTCAACTTCTTTTTGTCCTTCCGAAAGGATAGTCGACATGATCTTTTCACCAATTAAATTATAAGACTCAAGGCCTGCGTTTTTCATAGTAAGGTCATTCAGGTAAAGCGTTTTTCCGTAGCTGTATAATTTTGGCGTTGATGTCTGGCTTTCTACTACACCGGAAGAGGTGGTGTAATAAACGGTCATGCTGGTCTTGCTGAAATTGCTGCAACTGGTGAAGGTATTCACCACATTTCAGCACCCGTGCCGCCTTTACATAAAGTGCGTAACCAAAATTTGCGGCGTTCACATCTGCCGGTGTTAAAGAGGCACCCATGTTTACTGCTTCCACCATACCCGAGATTTTGTATACCGCAAGCAACATTATAGGTGTTCATTCCGCCTTGATTAGTTCCGGTTTCGGCACCGGCCTTCAAAATACGTACGCACGAGTCTTTAGTGGTAGCAGAAGCGGTTCCAATAGTTGTACCCGAATACGAAGTATTAGCAGCAATACCCACAATGGTAGCCGATCCCGGGACGAAAATCGGAAACCGGTCATGTGTATAATCCTTTTGTGAATTATTATTGTAATTGGCACCAGCAATAAGGAAGGGATTCATGTAAATGGTCCACGATACCGATTACTCGCTGTGTTATTGGCAGCAGCAGTCACGGTCATGGGTCCGGCAGTTTTGTCCCAAATTTTGGAAATGAAGAAAAAGTGTAGCAAAAAGTAAAAATGTTTTTTTCATAGGATTGGTTTTTGTTTATGCAAAGTAGCATAAACTATTTACGGGACTGAAAAAATTCACTCATTAATTCACAGTATTCAGTAACTGAGCTTAAAGTAAATGGCGGATAGTAAAATTAAGAATGGTGATAATGGTGGTAAAATAAAAAGCCACATTACAACGAATCCGCCTTTTGGATGTTTTATTTTAATTGAAGGACGAGGCAAATGAGGGTAAATAAAAACGGAAGGAGGGCAGGGTGTTGATGGAACGATTCGCCTATATCGCCCCTTAACAAAGCAATAAAAGCCCTTTGCATGCCACAACCAGGGCATTCTACCCCAAAGGTGCTTTTAAAGAAGCAGGGTATTAAATGGTTTTCAAGCCAGTTGATCATGCATAAAACAAAAAACCCCGTTACGCATGCGTAACAGGGGTTTTTAAGAAGTTGGTGTGGTTTAAATTATTTCTTTTTACCACCTTTAGTAGCTTCAGCAGCTTTTGCTAATGAGTCAGCAACACGTGCAGAATCAGCAGCAGCTTTAGCTTTAGCTTCAGCTTCAGCAGCAGCAGCAGCGTCAGCAGCAGCGATAGAATCAGCTTTCGCTTTTTCTACAGCAGCAATAGAATCAGCTTTCGCTTTTTCACGAGCTTCAATTTCTTCTTTAGATGGACCGCAAGCTACGAAGGCAGCAGATAAAGCGGCAATAGCTACAATTGATAATACTTTTTTCATTGTTAAGTGTTTTGTTTAAAGTTTTTAATTTAGGCGCAAAAATAAGTATTTTTTCAGACGAAATACAAAAAACCTTAAAATTTCTTCTTTTTTTTCAATAATTTAGAGCAATGTATCTTGTTTATGTTCCATTAAGCTAATTTTGTGGGTATGTATAAGCTTCTCAAGCCCTTTTTGTTTGCCCTAAACCCTGAAAAAGCTCATTATTTTACCTTTTTTTTCCTTAAAAACCTTAATAAACTGCCCGGTTTTAACTTCTTACTTAAAAAAGCCTATGTTTTTGAGGATAAAGGCCTTGAAAAAACAGTATTTGGGATAAAATTCGCTAATCCGGTTGGTTTGGCCGCCGGTTTAGACAAGGACGCCAAACTTTTTAATGAATTAGGCGGTTTGGGTTTTGGACACATAGAAATTGGTACCGTTACGCCAAAGTCACAGCCAGGAAACGATAAACCAAGATTATTCAGGCTTACCAAAAACGAAGCGCTTATTAATCGTATGGGGTTTAATAACGAAGGAGCGCACGCTGCTGCTTTGCGATTAAAAAATCGAAAAAATAAACAACTTGTTATCGGCGGAAATATTGGAAAAAATAAAATCACGCCAAACGAAGAAGCGATAAACGATTACATTATTTGCTTTAACGAATTGTTTGACATGGTTGATTATTTTGTGGTCAACGTTAGTTCACCCAACACGCCAAATCTACGCGACCTTCAGGAAAAAGAACCGCTCACTAATCTTTTAAATAAATTACAAAGCCTCAATAAAACCAAATCGCAGCCTAAACCGATCTTGCTAAAGATCGCACCTGATTTAAGCGATAGTCAGTTAAATGATATAATTGATATTGTAAAGATCACTGGCATTGCCGGCGTTATTGCCACCAATACTACCATATCAAGAGAAGGATTAAATTATACCGAAGAAGAATTGAAAAATTTTGGAGCCGGTGGGTTAAGCGGAAAACCGTTAACCAAAAGAAGTACGGAAGTGATAAAATATTTAAAACAACGATCGGGCAATGCTTTTCCGGTAATTGGAGTAGGAGGTATTCATTCTACCGAAGATGCTATTGAAAAATTAAAGGCAGGTGCCGATCTGGTTCAGTTATACACCGGATTTATTTATGAGGGCCCCGGACTGATCAAAAAAATCAATAAAGCAGTATTAAAGCAATTAACCAAATGAAAATAACCGAATGTCCACGTGATGCAATGCAGGGGATAAAAACCTTTATCCCAACCAATTTAAAAGCCGAATACATCAATCAGCTTTTAAAAGTTGGGTTCGATACCATTGATTTTGGAAGTTTTGTTTCACCTAAATCAATCCCGCAATTGCAAGATACGGCAAGTGTTTTAAGGCAACTGCAATTGCAAGCGACCAAATCAAAATTGTTAGCCATTATTGCAAACGTTCGCGGTGCTCAGGACGCTTGCGCTTTTGATGAGATCTCGTATTTGGGTTTTCCGTTCTCAATCTCTGAAACATTTCAGCAGCGTAATACCAATTCTTCTATTACCGAATCGTTAAGTAGAGTAGAGGAGATCCAAAAATTATGTGTGATCCACAAAAAGCAAATGGTGGTTTATATCTCGATGGCTTTTGGTAATCCTTACGGGGATGATTGGAATTCGGAGATAGTCATTAAATGGACCAAACAACTGGCGCAAATGGGGATTTCAATTATTGCTTTGGCAGATACAATAGGATGTTCTAACCCGGAAAATATAAATTATCTTTTTTCGCATTTGATCCCCGAGTTCAAAGATGTTCAGATCGGCGCCCATCTGCATTCTACCAGGGAGAAAGCAGCCGAGAAAATTGAAGCGGCCTATAAAAGCGGGTGCCGGAGTTTCGATGTGGCCATCCATGGTTTTGGAGGTTGCCCAATGGCTAAGGAAGAATTAACCGGCAATATGGCCACCGAAGACCTTGAAAGTTTTGCAAGTAAAAACAACATCGCTTTAGGACTGAATATACCGGAGCTGTTAAAATGTTATGAAAGCAGTTGGAAAATATTTAATAATTATCATTAAGCTTGTCTTTTGATAATCTAAAATAACGTACAATTGTAATAATATTATTCTGAAAAAACTTCTCACATACTTATCATTTCTGTCTTTGCCCTTCCTGACCTGTGCTCAAAATGAATTTGATAAATATGGTCCTATGGGAAGTAAGGTTTATGTGGATCTTAACGACGCTCTCAAAGTTGAAAAGGGCGTTTATAAAATGGACCTGAGTTACAAAAAGCTTGATCCTAAAATTTACAATAAGATAAGCCATCTTCACGATCTTCAGGCGTTGAAATTAAATGGGAACGAGGTAAAAGAGTTTCCTAAGGATTTTGTTTCGATGTAAATCTTGTGATTTTTTCAGCGCAGCCAATTTACAGCTTGCTCGTTGGAATAAAAGCAATGGCTAATCTCACTCATCTCGAATTGAACCAATCAAAAATAGACAGCATTCCTTCCGAGATCGCGTACCTTACAAAATTAAAAACCATAAAGATCACCGATACCGAGGATACTTTAAAACTCCCTGCTTCACTAAAATATTTAAAGAACCTTCAGGATATACAGATCGAAAATTGCATACTGGACAGTACTCCGAAACAGATCTTTAAAGTCGAAAGTTTAAAATTTTTATATCTCGCTAATACCAAAACATATCATCTTAACAAACATTTCGAAAATCTACCCAATCTGGAAGTCCTGATCCTTGAAAACAATCCTATCTCCGAAATTCCCAACACCATTTATCTCGCAAAAAACCTGCGATTCATTTCTCTTCGAAACAATAAATTAACCAAATTACCTGATACAATTAGTCAACTCGAAAACCTTGCGGTGCTTGATCTAAGAGGTAATCCCATTTCTAAACAGGAAATAGAAGTGCTAAAAGCATTGCTCGAAGGCGTTGAAATTAAGTTTGACGGTCCTGTTAAGAAGTAATTCCGCTTATTTGCCGAACTTAACTTATTTTTCTATCTTCGATTATTAATTGAATTCACACAAATTCGCGTAAAATGAAAAGATCCCTCCTCAGTTTTCTGATAGCAATTTCTTTTGTTGGCCTTTCACAAACTTCCAGCATTAAAACTGCTTTTGTTATTCCTAAAAAAGGAACAGTAGATGTAAACAACGTTAAAGAAGATTACTTTATTAATATTCAATGTGTCGAAAAACCGGTGCCTGGTGGCTTCCCTCAAAAAAAGCCAGATGTGAATTGGAATGGTGGAAAGAACAATAATCAAATTCAAAGTCAGGCAAGCAGTACTTTATCTGCTCTTTTTCTTGGAAGAAATTTCGCCGGAAACCCATGGGACAATTCAACGCCTAATGATAATGACCTGGCCATCTCCAATAATTGTAAGATCGTTTCTGTTTCTAACTCTATTATTTATTTTCACGATTGCGTAGTAGATTCAGGAAAAGGTACCATGTCGCTCACAGCATTTGCCTCTTCATTAGGTTCATTCTCCTCTGATTTCGATCCCAAGGTTACATATGACCCTGTTGCCGATAGATACGCGTTGGTTTTTTTAAATGGTTTTGCGCCGGCAACCAGCAGCATAGTGGTGGGTTTTTCACAAACCAACAATCCAAAAGGTCTTTGGAATTTATACGCTTTGCCCGGTAATCCTTTCAATAATAATTTATGGACCGATTATCCTCAGATCACTTTTTCGAAGGATGAATTTTTTATTACGGTAAATCTTTTGCTCCCGGGTGGTTCATGGCAAACAAGTTTCGCCGAAACCATCATTTGGGAGTTAAACAAAAAGAATGGATTTCTTGGTCAACCTATGAATACCTTACTGCATAGTAATATTCAATACGCCGGCACCAACATTCGTAATATTTGTCCGGTTAGAGGCGGTAGTGCTCCGGCCGGACCTAAACAATATTTTTTAAGTACGCGTAATTTCTCAACTGGTTGCGACACGCTGTTTCTGATAAATATTTCCGACACTATCGCCGCGTCCGGACAAACACTTACCGTAAAAAAATTATCTACCAATTTAAATTATCAAATGCCGCCCGATGCCAGGCAATCGCCACCGCATCTTTTCGCAACAAATGATGCACGAGTGCTTGGGGCCTTTATAGAGAATAATAAGATCCAATATGTACACAATACCCTTGAAACAACAAATGGTTTTTGTGGTGTATATCATGGTATCGTAGATAATGTTTCTTCCGCTACACCTACCGTTAGTGGTGTTATCATAAATGATCCGGTTATGGATTTTGGCTATCCGAATATTTCCTATGTAGGAACTTCGGCCAGTGATAATACATCAATCATTAATTTTAACCATACAGCGCCGGGTGTTTTTGGTGGTTTATCGGCCATTAAAAGTGATGGCAATGGCAATTATTCGCCGGTTTTAAAGATAAAAGATGGCACAACCTATGTAGATGTTTTAAGCGGTAATCAGGAAAGGTGGGGAGATTATACCGGCACTCAAAGAAAATATAATGATCCAACCAAAGTTTGGGTTAATGGTTATTATACGTATTTATCTGGCGCAAGCCATTTACATCGTACCTGGATAGCAGAGATAGGATTGAATTTTATTGCAACGGGTGTAAAAGAAAATGTGAAGAGCGGGGCCTTCAGCGTTTTTCCAAACCCTATCAGAGATGTGGTGACCGTTAGATTTAAATTGACGGAGAACGACAACCTTAATTTTATTGTTTATGATGTAACAGGAAAAGAAGTAAAGATCTTAATGAAAGAATTTATCAAAGCCGGTACACACGAGTTCTCTTTTTCTTCCGAACCGTTAGCGGCAGGCGTTTATTTCCTCAAAGTGTTTTCTGCTAAACAGGAGTACGCCACTCAAAAAATAATTAAGAACTAGAGAGTTCATTAAATAAAAAATCCCCCCGAATGCTCAGGGGGATTTTTTTTGATTCAATATTTTTTATTGATTAAAAGGACCGTAAGTTGTACCGCCAATTGTTACAGTAAAGGCGAAGTCGCAAGAGCCATTACCAAAATCAATTGTACGCTCTAATCTGTTACCCGGCTTGTACTTAATTGTACCTTGGATAAACGGATGTCTGTGCGGGTGAGTAATGTCAGGCGAACAAGTAAAGTCGCGGATCAAACCTGTAGCTGTAGCTGTATAATTTTCGTTAGAAGCGTTAGTACCGCTGGCCGAACCGTCCACTTGTATTTTAGCTTTTGTCCAGTCAATTGGTAAAGAAATTCCTTTATAAACTAATGGATCGGCGGTGTTCAATAATTTTATTGTTCTGTTACAAACCCAGGTAATAGTACCACCGTTATTTGGTTTTTTAATGGTAAGATCGGCAGCAATAGACCAGGTTTCGGGAGTAACCGTTGGATTAAAGCTTGCTGGTGTTGTATTAGTAACGGTTTTGTTATTAATTGTTACCGAATAACCATCAACAACATAATTAACCGCAGTTACTTTATAACTGAATCCGGGGTGACGGAACGCTGTGGCACCTAAAGTTGATGCGCTAAAATCATAAATTAGCATACCGCTTCTTACTTTATTATCTAACCCGGTACAGGCGGTACCAAAATCAACCGTAAATGTTTTTGTTGTAGTATTGGTAATTACTGAAGCACAAGTTGCCCACATAATTCCACCGCTTCCATTTGGATTTTTGTAAGTGCTTAAGCTTCCATTCTCAGAACCTTGAGCGCCTATTCCTTGAATATCATTGGCAGTGGTTTCAGCGGTATTGTTATCAGCAGAAGAAGAGGCTTCCGTATCAGGTTCTTCCTGTTTTTCTTCCTTTTTTTTCTTACAGCTTGTAAGCATTAACGATCCTGCTAATACCAACGCTGTTAATCCGAATACTAATTTTTTGGTTTTCATTTTTAGGGTTTTTTATAAATTGTTTTTGTTTTTTTTCTTTTGTTGCTTCTTTGATGAGATTTATGGTACAAGGTTTAATCCAAATTAGTAATTATTTGAATAAAATTGTCTAAATTTACATTTCTTATTGATTTACAGTGACTTACAATAACAATTTTTATCAGGGCCTTTTTAAACATTGAACTTAGTTTGATTGTTATCACTCAAACTAATACGTTTTTTTGGATCAAAGGGTTGGGTTTTTTAATATAATTTTAAAGCGGAAATGAAGGAACAAAAATTAAAGATAGTAGTAGCGGTGACCGGTGCAAGCGGAAGTATTTACGCGAAGGTATTGTTTGATAAACTTCAGGCACTTGGCCCCCAGATCGAAACCGTTAGTGTGGTGATGAGTGACAACGCAAAAGATGTTTGGAAACACGAATTGCATAATTCCGATTTTTCTAAATACCCTTTTACCCATTTCGAGAAAAATAATTTTTACGCGCCCTTCGCTTCCGGCTCTTCTAAATATGATGCCATGATCATTTGTCCGTGTAGCATGGGAACCATGGCGCGCATTGCCAGTGGCATCAGTAACGATCTAATTACCCGCGCTGCCGATGTAATGCTGAAAGAAAGAAGGAAATTAATTTTAATTCCGCGCGATACCCCTTTAAGTTTGATCCATATTAATAACATGAAAACGGTAACCGAAGCGGGCGCCATTCTTTGTCCGGCCTCTCCATCTTTTTATTCTAACCCTGATACATTTGAAAAATTAGCGGCAACTGTTATTGATAGGGTGATAGATCTGGTGGGATTAGAACAGGAAACTTATAGATGGGGAAAGTAATATTAAATATTCCGGGTTAATTATTTCGGGGCATTTCTATTAGAAGTATAATTCATTCTGATAACAAACTTCGTTTATTACCGGAATAACTCGAAACCCAGAATGACAAATCCTTAATAATTTCACAGCACCCCATACAACAACCTTCCCACTAAAAAATAAATGGTGATCCCAATAATATCATTGAGCGTTGTAACAAATGGTCCAGTGGCAAGAGCAGGATTTATTTTAAAGCGATTCATGGTAAGTGGGACAAAAGTGCCAAGAAAAGAAGCGCATAAAACAACAGTGAATAACGCCACGCTAACAGTAGCTGCTAGTTTCCAGCTCTCGATCATAAAAGCGTAACCCCAAATTAAAGCCGAACAAATAACGCCGTTTATTAAACCTACGCCAAGTTCTTTTAATAATTTATTGCCGATGTTATTTCCCAATAAAGAATTATTTGCAAGTCCTTGAACAATGATAGCCGATGATTGTACGCCCACGTTACCACCAGTGGCACCAATGAGGGGAATAAAAAATGCCATTTCGGGATGAATACGAATATTTCCTTCGTACGATCCAATTATGCGTGATCCGATAATTCCGCCACACATACCAACCAACAGCCATGGAATGCGTGCGCGCGATAAGCGCCATAATTTGTCGTTCGAATCCACATCATCGGTAATACCACTCATGCGTTGAAAATCTTTCTCGGCGCCTTCTTTGATCACGTCCACCACATCATCGATGGTAATTCTTCCAACTAATCTTCCTATCTGATCAACTACTGGCAACACCACGAGGTCGTATTTTTGCATGATCTCCGCCACTTCTTCGGTAGTAGTTGATGTTTTAACAAACTGCACATCGTGATCGTAAATTTCTTCCAGTCGCGTCAACGGATGTGAGATGATCAATTTTTTTAACGAGAGCATCCCTATCAATTTGTTATTTTCATTCACCACATAAACGGCGTACAACACATTTACATTATCTGTTTGTTTTCTAATGGCGTCAATACATGTGCTTACAGTATCTTCAATATAGGCGCTTACTAATTCTTTAGCCATTAAAGATCCCGCCGTTCCTGCTCTTCATAATTTAAAGGTCGTAAATGTCGCTTGCTTGTCCGTGATCTTCTATTTGCGAGAAACTTCATCCTGTATCTCTTCGGGGTAAGGTATTGATAACATCGGCCGCGTCATCACTTTCCATGTTATCAATTTGCTCGGCGATCTCCTTGGTAGAAAACGTGCTTAAAAACTCTTCACGTTTATCTTCATCCATTTCCAAAAGCACACCCGATGCCTGATCTTCTTCTAAAAGATCATACAGGTAATGCGATTCAGCCATATCAAGCTGGTTAATGATAATGGCAATGTCGGCAGCGTATAACTCATGCAGTTGCTGATTTAAAAAAGCCTTATCTTTTTTAGCGATGGCCTCTTTTAAATTTTCTAAAAATTCTGTTGTAAGTTCAAATTGCATGACACTGCAAAAGTAGCCAATAAATTAAAAACCGGAAATTTGAATTTGAAAGAAGTTAAAAGCTATTATTTTTTCTTCTTTGAGATAAGCTTTTTTAGAAGCCGATTTTTTGGCGATCACGCGTTTTTACACCTAATTTCTTGGCGATACTCTTGCTCGAAATTATTTTTTTAGGAGCCGATTTTGCAGTTGCCGCTTTTTTAACAGTGGTTTTAGCTGAGGTTTTTTCAGTTGTTTTTGCCGCTTTTCCCTTTGCTGCTTTACCTTTACCACCTTTAAATTGGGCATTGGCAATGGCTTGTTCGTAGGCATCGGGTCCGCCTATCAGCTGAACCACATCTCCAAAACTAAGTTTGGCCGGATCTTTATCTTTCGGAATTCTGAAAAAACCTTTTCCTAAAACAATACATGGTCCCCATCGCCCGTGTAAAACTTTCAGATCAGGATTTTCGGGATAGGTACGAATTATTTTAGCCGCGTCTTTTTCACGTTTGGCTTTTATCAGTTCAATACAGCGTTCGCCGCTTATGGTATAAGGATCTTCTTCTTTTCCCAAGGAAGTAAAGGCATTATTATGTACAACGTATGGACCAAATCTTCCGATGCCCACTTTCATTTCTTTCCCTTCAAATTCACCCACAACTCTTGGCATCTTGAACAATAATAATGCGTCTTCGAGTGTAATGGTCTCCATGCGCTGGTCTTTGCGCAAGCCCGCAAAGCGCGGTTTTTCACCGGTCTTTTCGTTGGTCTCACCAATTTGAGCTAACGGTCCAAATCTGCCTATTCTTACAATTACATTTTTACCCGAAACAGGGTCTTTACCTAAATGTTTTTCGCCGCTCTGGCGCTCACTATTGTCTAAAGTTTTTTCTACGGTCTTATGAAAAGGCTTGTAAAAATCTTTCAGCATTTTGGTCCATTCCAATTTACCTTCCGCTATCTCGTCAAATTCTTCTTCTACTTTTGCCGTAAAATGAAAATCTAAAATAACAGGGAAATACTGGAGTAAAAAATCATTTACTACCATGCCTATATCGGTAGGAAATAGCTTTGATTTTTCGGCACCGGTATTTTCGGTCTTAACCTCTTTTTTAATATTGCCTTTGGTTAAAAGCAAGTATGAATAATTTCTTGGTGTTCCTTCGCGATCTGTTTTTTCAACGTAATTCCGTTTTTGAACAGTGGAGATGGTTGGTGCGTAAGTTGAAGGTCGTCCAATGCCTAGCTCCTCTAATTTTTTTACCAAACTCGCCTCAGTATATCTTGGCGGATGATGGGTGAAACGCTGTGTGGCGGAAATTTCAACCTGATTTAGTTTATCACCGGTTTTCATAGGCGGTAACATCGATGAATCCTCATTCTCGTTTTCATCATCATCGGTGCCTTCTAGATATACTTTTAAGAATCCGTCAAATTTTAAAACTTCACCTTGCGCTACAAAAGTTTCGGTGGTATTGGCGGTATTGATCTTTACGGTAGTTTTTTCCAATTCGGCATCGCTCATTTGCGAAGCAATAGTACGTTTCCAGATCAATTCATAAAGTCGTTGCTCGTTCCTTTCACCTTCTACTTCCTGAACAGCAATATAAGTAGGACGTATAGCTTCGTGAGCTTCCTGCGCGCCTTTACTTTTGTTTTTATACTGGCGGGCATGATAATATTTCTCGCCATAATTTTCGTGAATAGCTTTATGCGCCTGGTCGATGGCAGTTTCCGAAAGATTAACGCTATCGGTACGCATGTAAGTTATTTTTCCGGCCTCGTATAATTTTTGCGCCAAAACCATGGTTTGCGAAACCGAAAATCCAAGTTTACGGGCAGCTTCCTGTTGTAAAGTTGAAGTAGTGAAAGGGGCCGCGGGCGAACGTTTGGCAGGCTTGGTCTCTAAACTGCTTACATTAAATATAGCGTTCTTGCATTTTTCTAAAAAACTTTGAGCTTCCGCTTCGGTATTAAAACGTTTATCAAGTTCTGCTTTTACATTAGAATTTCCAATACTGAAAATAGCAGATACTTTAAACGCAAACGACAATTTGAACTCCTGGATCTCGCGTTCTCTTTCAACAATTAATCTTACCGCCACGCTTTGTACGCGGCCGGCCGATAAACTTGGGCGGATCTTACGCCATAATATAGGTGATAATTCAAAACCCACTAAACGATCCAAAATACGGCGCGCTTGTTGAGCATTGACTAAATTAATATCAATATTTCTTGGATTCTGAATGGCTTTTTGAATGGCACCCTTGGTGATCTCATGAAAAACAATGCGTTTTGTTTTCTTTGCGGTCAATCCCAGTGTTTCATATAAATGCCACGAGATAGCTTCCCCTTCGCGGTCCTCATCGGAAACTAACCAAACCATATCGGCCGACTTACTTAATTTCTTTAATTCGTTAATTACTTTTTCCTTTTCAGGCGGAACTTCGTAAGTGGGGTTGAAATTATTTTCCAGATCAATGCCGTATCCTTTTTTAACCAGATCACGGATGTGGCCGAAACTTGAACGCACAGTATAATCTTTTCCTAAAAAACCTTCAATGGTCTTTGCTTTTGCGGGTGACTCAACTATAACAAGGTTCTTGCTCACGTAAATAATTTAGGTCCGGTTAAATTTTCTTTTGCTTATATATATGTATGTGTTTGTTTTAGTTCATAGCATCAAACACTACACAGAACTTTTGTAAACAATTCATCCGTCACGAACTCCTAACTCCCAACTTCGAACTTTTACAAAAGTGTGCAAAGAAAAAAAATAAAATTCAAAAAACCCAAATTCAAAATCCGAACACTCTAAATTTGAGCACCCGATCGGCAATTTAGATTCTATTTTTTTTGATCTTAAATTGCCAATGACAGACCACGAATTTTAAAGTCATGGAAAAGGACCCCGAAAAAAATTATAAACAAAATTTTAAATCCGACTTTCGTTAAAAAAAATTAATATGTCAAAATGTCATAATAATGTTGTAACTTTGTGGTCCTAAGCACAAGTATGGAATTTGAAGGTAAAATAATAGACGAAAGCCGTCAGGGTGAGGCAATTACGAAAAAAGCTGGGAATGAAAACGGCAAAAAGCTGTTTTTGGAGAGTTATGGTTGCCAGATGAATTTTGCGGATAGCGAAGTGGTGGCTTCTATACTTATTAATAAAGGATATACTACTACCCAAAATTTTTTAGAGGCCGATATCATTTTTGTAAATACTTGCGCCATTCGCGAGAATGCCGAATCAAGGGTTCGACAACGGTTACAAGATTATAAAAGAGTTAAGAAAAAAAATCCCAAGGCCCTTATCGGTGTTTTAGGATGCATGGCCGAAAGGTTGAAATCACAATTCTTAGAACAGGAAAAGTTAGTAGATATAGTAGTGGGGCCGGATGCTTATCGCGATCTGCCTAATTTAATTGAAACGGCAGAGAGCGGACAAAAAGCGGTAAATGTTATTTTAAGCAAAGAAGAAACGTACGCCGATATAGCACCGGTAAGGTTAGATCATAATGGTGTAACCGCATTTATTAGTATCATGCGTGGCTGCGATAACATGTGTAGTTTTTGTGTGGTACCTTTTACCCGAGGAAGAGAAAGAAGTCGCGATCCGGAAAGTATAATTAAAGAAGCCAAAGAAGCTTTTGAAGCCGGGTACAGAGAAGTTACATTGTTAGGCCAAAATGTGGATTCATATATTTGGGCGGGCGGCGGCTTAAAAAAGGATATTTTATCCGATGAACAAAAAGCCAGCGCGATTAATTTTGCAAAACTTTTAGAGAAAGTGGCCCTTATCCATCCCGATCTCAGAATACGGTTTTCAACCTCGCATCCAAAAGACATTACCGATGAGGTATTGTATACAATGGCTAAGTACGAGAACATTTGTAATTATATCCATCTTCCGGTTCAAAGCGGTAACAGTAATGTTTTGGAAAGAATGAACAGAGGATATAGTCGCGAATGGTATTTAGAGCGTATTGCCACCATTCGTAAAATAATACCCGATTGCGGAATTTCAACCGATATTATTACAGGTTTTTGTGGTGAGACTGAAGAAGAACATTTGGATACCATTTCTTTAATGAAAGAAGTAGTCTACGATTTTGCATTTATGTTCATGTATAGTGAGCGTCCAAAAACACTAGCAGAACGCAAGTTTAAAGATGATGTTCCTGAAGAAATTAAAAAGAAGCGTTTGCAGGAAGTGGTGGCTTTGCATCACCAACATACAGCTCATCACACGAACAAAGCAGTTGGAAAAACCTTTAAAGTATTGATCGAAGGTGTGTCCAAAAAGAATGATGAAGAGTTATTTGGAAGAAACTCACAAAACACGGTGGTTGTTTTCCCAAAAGGGAACCTTAAAAAGGGTCAATATGTAAATGTGGCAGTAAAACGATGTACGGCCACAACTTTGATAGGAGAAGTAGTGGAGTAGTATCAAGTATAATGATTAAAGTATAAAGACATGACAGAAGAACTACTTTAATCTTGATACCTTAATCTTGACACAAAAA
>JBGASH010000035.1:0-4871 GCA_044229775.1 Bacteroidia bacterium | reverse complement strand
GATCATCGGTAACAGTCCGGCACTTGAAAGAGCCATCGATATTGCGCGCCAGGTGGCGCCAACAGATCTTAGCGTTTTAATTAATGGAGAGAGCGGAACCGGTAAGGAGGTTTTCCCACAGATAATTCATCAAAATTCGGCTCGTAAACACGGACAATACATCGCGGTTAACTGTGGTGCTATCCCGGAAGGTACGATTGACAGCGAATTATTTGGTCATGAAAAAGGATCTTTTACAGGTGCGCATGAGGCCCGTAAAGGATATTTTGAAGTAGCCGATGGCGGAACTATTTTTTTGGATGAAGTAGGCGAGTTGCCGCTTTCAACGCAAGCCCGTTTACTTCGCGTATTAGAGACCGGCGAATACCTGAAGGTAGGAAGCAGTAAAGTTCAGAAAACTAACGTACGGGTGGTAGCGGCTACTAATATCAATTTCAACGTGGCTATTGAAAAAGGGAAATTCAGGGAAGATCTGTTTTACCGATTGAATACGGTGCCCATTTATCTTCCGCCATTAAGAGAACGTAAAAATGATATTCATTTGCTTTTCAGAAAATTCGCCGCCGATTTCGCCACTAAATACAAAATGCCGGTTTTAAAATTATTACCCGATGCCGAGCAAATTTTGATCAATTATTATTGGCCGGGGAATATCCGCCAATTAAAAAATATTACCGAACAAATATCGATCGTTGAAAAGAACAGGGAATTAAATGCGCAGCATCTTTTATCGTATTTACCCGACTATAGCGTTAATAAGCTTCCGGCACTTTCAAAAACAAATGGTTTAGGGAGCGGTTCAGATATGAACGAGCGCGATATTTTATACAAAGTTCTTTTTGAAATGAAAAAGGACCTTAACGACGTTAAAAAAGTAGTGCACGATATTGTACACCACGGCCAGGTAAATGTTAGTTCCGATGATCTTAAAATTGTAGACAGGTTTTACGAAGAAGAAGTTATACATCCTGTAATTACCAATCAAACCGATGTAAATATCCATCAGCCGGTTATTGTAAAAGATCAAGGTAATGGTTATTCGCAGCCAATTGTTGTTGAAGAATCGCTTTCGTTGCAGGATAAGGAAATTGATATGATAAAAAGAGCGTTAAAAAAACATAAAGGCAAACGAAAATATGCCGCTCAGGAGTTAGGTATAAGTGAACGGACACTTTATCGTAAGATAAATGAATATAACATTGCCGAATAAACGTTTGAAAAATAAGATTAAAATAGTTGTTGCGCCTTTAGCCATTATAATTGCCGCTTCTTTTTTTTTAAGTTGCAAAGCAAAATATTCGCTCAGCGGCGCCTCAATTCCCGAAGAGGCCAAAACAATTTCTGTTGCTTTTTTTACTAATAATACTACATTAGGTGCACCAAGCCTTTCGCAAAGATTTACCGAGAAGTTAAGGGATATGGTTTCACAGCAAACCCGATTAGCTTTGATCACTCAAAATGGTGATCTGCAATTTGAAGGATACATTGCCGATTACAATGTTTCGCCGGTAGCTATTCAAAGTACCGATCAGGCCGGATTGAACAGGCTCACCATATCGGTAAATGTTAAATACACCAATAAATTTGAAAAGGCCAAATGCTTCGAACAAACCTTCACACGCTTTGCCGATTATAAAAGCACGGAAAGTATATCAGCAAAAGAGCCGGAATTGGTTCAGGAAATTTATAGGCAATTGACTGAGGACGTTTTTAACAAAGCCTTCAATAATTGGTAAAATTGAATAAATTTGTAAGTCTTGAAACAAAGCGAGCTCATACAACTTATAAATACACCGCAAAACGCGGTTATTAGTGATGTGGATAAACTGGATATTCTTACAAAAGAATTTCCATTCTTTCAATCGGCGCATGTATTACTTACCATAGCTTCAAAAAAACACAATAGTGGTTTATATCAACAAACTTTAAGGAATACGGCAATTTCAATTCCAAACCGTTCGCGTTTACATTATTTATTGAATCTTAACGATACAACTGCACCGCAGATAGAACCTGTGGTAGAGCTAAAAAAAGAGGTTGAGATAAAACAACCTGTTGAACCGGTTTCGGAAATTGATCATTTAAAGAAAGTGGAGCTTCAGGTTGAAAAAGTTTTAACGGAAGAGGAATTAACAGAGCAGGTTGAGAAAGAAGTTGAGAAGCAACTGGTATCGGCACTTATAGAAAAACAAATTTTAAGTATACCCGAAAAAGAAAAAGAAAACAAAAAAGAGAAGATGTCATCGGGTACCTTTACCGATTGGTTAAAGTCGATGAAGGAAGGTGTTACAGAAAGTGAATTGCCTGAAAAAGAACAAGCGATTGAAGTAAAAATAACGGAGCCGATCAAAGTACCATTAGATAAAAAACTTGAGCAAAAACTGATAATCGATAAAATAATTGAAGCAAATCCAAGCAATATTCGTTTAAAAGGTGATCAAAAATTTTTCGCGGCAGATAATAAAGCTAAAGAAAGTTTGTTTGAGAACGAGGATCTTGTAACGGAAACATTAGCAAAGATCTATGCCTTGCAAGGTAACATCCCTAAGGCTATTAGAGCGTACGAAATATTAAGTTTGAAATTTCCACAAAAAAGTGTTTACTTTGCATCCCTGATTGAAAATTTAAAGAAAAAATAAAATGATATTCTCAATAATCTTAGTCGCCGTTTGTGCCTTGTTAATACTGGTAGTATTGATTCAAAATTCAAAAGGAGGCGGTATTCAAAGTCAGTTCAGCGCAGCCAATCAGATCATGGGCATTCGCCGTGGTACTGATTTTATTGAAAAAACTACTTGGACCTTAGCCATCTTATTATTGGTATTTAGTTTGTTAATGGCTCCAAAAACCGGAGTAGCTACCGATAACACTGCCACTTCTGGAACTTCAATTACAAAGAAAAAAGCTTCAACAGCTGTAATGCCACAACAAGCTCCTGTGCAGGCTCCACAGCAAGGCGTGCCACCTGCCGGACATAGCGAAGGTGATGGTCACCAACATTAATTCATTTGAAATAAATAATTGAAAGCTGTCTGAAAAGGCAGCTTTTTTTTTGGATGGCAATGATTTTGGCTTGGTAAATAATAATTACTTTTGGGGATCTTATGCAGGTATTTAAATTTGGCGGGGCTTCGGTAAAAGATGCGGATGCGGTTAAAAACGTTTCTGAAATTGTAAAACAATATGCTTTGCAAAACACCATTGTTGTTATCTCGGCAATGGGTAAAACAACCAATGCGCTTGAAAAACTGGTTGATGCCTGGTTCTATAAAAAGGCCGATCCGGAAAAGTTATTGAATGAAATAAAGGAATACCATTTCAATATTGTAAAACAACTTTTTACGGCGAGCGATCATCCCTTTTATAACGACTTGGAAAATACATTTGTGGAGCTGAACTGGATCATTGAAGAGGCACCGTCATCAAATTACAATAAGGAATATGATCAAATTGTTGGTTTAGGAGAAGTTATCTCAACTAAAATAATTTCGGCCTATTTGAATGAAAGTGGTGTAAAAAATAAATGGATAGATGCACGGGGGATCATTCAAACAGATAACAATTATCGAGAAGGAAATGTAAATTATGAGTTGAGTGAAAAGTTGGTGAAGGATCAAATGGCAGAGATCTTTAACAATTTTAAGATTGTGGTTACCAAGGATTTATTGGCGGTACCTCCGAAAATTTCATGACCACTTTGGGCCGCGAAGGTTCCGATTATACAGCGGCATTGCTTGCGTATTTTACCAATGCAAAAAGTGTTACCATTTGGAAAGACGTTCCGGGGGTTTTAAATGCCGATCCAAAATGGTTTAAGAACAGTAAAAAAATTGATGAGCTTACTTACCACGATGCTATTGAATTAACCTATTATGGTGCTACAGTTATCCATCCTAAGACCATTAAACCGCTTCAAAATAAAAATATTCCCCTGTTCGTAAAATCTTTTGTAAAACCATCCGATCCAGGAACCGTTATTAGAGAAGGGGAGAAGCGGTTGTCGGTGGCGAGTTACATTTTTAAAGTTGATCAAATACTGATCTCCATACAGCCGAAGGATTTTTCCTTTATCGCGGAAAATAATTTGAGTGATATTTTCGAATTATTCTCAAAGCATTCGGTAAAAATTCACATGATGCAAAATTCGGCCATTAGTTTTTCGGTTTGTACCGACAATGAACTCACAAAAACTGATGCGCTTATCAAAGAATTGCAATTACAATTCAAAGTTTTATATAATTCGGGTGTTGAACTGCTCACCATTCGTAATTACGATCAAAAAACGATCGAAAAACTCACTGAGAATAAAACTATTTTTTTAGAGCAAAGAAGCAGGAATACCATGCAGATCGTTATGAAAGACAATTCTTAATTTAGATTGATTCTAAACAAGATCATTTATCGCCCTTGATTTTTAACAAATACGACCCCGTTTTTTTTGTTTTTTAAATTTCTTTAACTAATTTAGCACCCTTAAGTGTGTTAACATAATTGTGTTAAGTATTAAAAATTAAACAAAAAACAAACATGAAAAACCTATTTACTAAGGTGGTTGTCCTAATGGCCGGTGTTTCTGGAATAGCATTCGCTCAACAAGACCCACAGTTCACTCAGTTTATGCACAGTAAATTAATTTACAATGCGGGTTACGCAGGTACTAGCAATGCAATATGTGCTAATATTTTATACCGTCAGCAGTGGGTTAGTTTTCCGGGCGCACCAAAAACAGCTTTATTGAGCTTTGATATGCGCCTTTTACCGAAATTGGGTGTTGGTTTAAATGTTATGAGCGACGAAATTGGTCCAATCAAAACTACCTACGCTCGTGTTGCAGCTGCCTTTAACACAGGTCTTGGCGCAGGTACATTAGG
>JBGASH010000312.1:0-2671 GCA_044229775.1 Bacteroidia bacterium | reverse complement strand
GGTAGTAGTTTCTCCTACCACTTCAACAACTTATTCATTGGCCATTAGCGATGCTAACGGCTGCGCTGTGAACAGGATCTTTCCGGTAACCGTAAATCCACCATTAAGTATCAACGTGGCGTCGGGTTCTCAGTCGGTTTGTCCAAATGTCAATACCAGCATCACGGTTGTGGCATCGGGTGGCGATGGTAACTACCACTACACCTGGGCACCGGGCAACTACACCTCTTCGGTTATTAATGTTAATCTTCCTACCAATACCTCCTTTACTGTAAGTGTGAGCGATGGTTGTGGTTCAACACCGGTAACCAACATCTTTAATTTCGGTGTTTATCAGGCGCAATCGCCCACTTTTGATGTAAGCATCGATAAAGGTTGCGTTCCATTATGTGTGCAGTTCACCAACACCACACCAAGTGTTACTTCCGTTTTTTGGAACGTGGGCGACGCTAACGGACAGTACATAACTCCAGCGGTAACCCATTGTTTTGAAAAAGTGGGTAAGTATAACATCAACATTATTACAACCGACGCGCATGGTTGCAAAGCCAGTGTGGTTAAAAATAACATGATCACTGTTTACGCTAAACCTAAAGCCGATTTTATCTTTTCGCCTGAGCGCGTTGATCTGAATAACAACGATGTTACTTTTACCAACACTTCTTTAAATGCGTCGCAATTGTTTTGGACCATGGATGGCAATTTCCTTTCTACCAAAGGTGAGGTGCAGCGTTCGTTTTACGATGTACAATGCGTTACTGTTAAACTTTTTGCCACCAACGATAATTTATGTTCCGATTCAACCACCAAAGAGATTTGTATAAAAGAAGGTTTCAATTTTTGGGCGCCCAATGGTTTTACGCCCGATGGTGATGAAAAAAACGATGTGTTTAAACCTAAAGGTACCGATTGGGATGCGGATAATTATAGTTTTGAGATATTTGACCGTTGGGGCGCGAAAGTTTTTGCCACCAAAGATACCGAAGCCGCATGGGACGGAAAATTTCATGGCGCACAAGCAACAGCCGATGTTTATGTGTGGAAAGTTTCGGTTAAGGATCTTTATGGGTTAGATCACGATTTCATTGGAGATGTGACATTGATCAGATAACCGCCTTTGTTGGTGCCTGCCTGCCGGTCAGGCAGGTTGTCACCAACAAGCGTTTAGTGATTACAGTCATATTTTAAGCTAACAGTACTCAACCGTTCTCTTAAGTAAAATTTGTATTTTTAATAACATGAAGATAAGATTACGCCCTCTTCATTTTTATTTTATTTTTATTCTCATTAGCGGGATCGCTGTGGGGCAGAGCGCCGCTTTGATAAAAGAAATTGGCGTTCTGGGAACACCAAACAACAGCGCTTCGGGCCGCAACATCTTTTACGATCCAACTGATAACACTTTAAACATCCATACACAAACCTGGTCAAAGAATTATATTGCTAATTGTAAAAGCAGGTTAATTAAAATGGATACCTGCTTAAATGTTTTGTGGTACAAAGAAATTCCATTTAATAATCTTTATTGCTGGAACTCGATGAGTTGCATGAATGGAAAATATTCCATTTATACCTCAAGTAATAATCAAAACGGGAATTACGTCGCATCAGTGGTTTCTTTTAATCAAACCGGTGCTATAGCAAATATTTCCGATGCATTTTATGCCAATCCCGGTACTTACAATACTGGAGTAATTTTAGGATCAAAACGGTTACCTAACGGAGATCAATTATTAACTGGAGCTACTAATCAAAGTCAAAAGCTTTGGTTTCTAAAGTTAGACGCCAACAATAATATTTTATGGAGCAAAGTGAATGCAGGCAACAACTCTTATGGTTGGAGTTTTGGCATTTCAACAGACTATAATAGTTCTAATGAATATTTCTTTGCCGGATTGGACGGCACTTTTGGAACTAATGGAGATTCTCACTTGATAAAAACCGATGCCAATGGCAATGTGATCTGGGCAAAAAACTACGGCCACCCCATTCTTCCCGATTGGGCTTGTTCTGTAAAAGCAATGAATGATGGTGGCGCCATATTTTTTTCAGCGATAGGCGGTGCAGGCATTTGGGATATAGCCGGCACAAGGGTAGATGCTAACGGTAACGTTATGTGGAGTAAATTATACAAAAGGAATTTTGACGATTATCCCGTTGAAGAAGGCATTATGGAACTCCCTAACGGTAATATTTTAGTTACAGGAAGCACAAGTAGCTCTTCTGGAAATTGGGACGGACTTTTAATGGTAATTGATCCCAACACAGGGAACATTATTACTAATTCAGTATATGTAACACCTTATTACGATTATTTTAATCAAACAGTTTTGGTTAACAACACTCTTTTCACCACGGGTTGTACGCAAATGACCTCCGGTAATATAAATGCAAACATTGTAAAATACACTTTAAACGATCTTATGAATGGCACTATTAGTTGTATGCAAAGCGTTTCTTTCGCAGTAAGTAATTACACTACCAATAATTATAGCGCTAACAATCCGGTTAACGTTATTAATACATTTACGCAAACGCTTCCTGCGGCTGTTAACGTACAATATTCTACAAATTTAGATTGCGGACAAACTCTAAAGGCCGATTTTAACGTTCCCGGAAATCTTTGCTTAAATAGTTGCATCACGCTAAAAGACTCATCACACTTCTCTCC
>JBGASH010000311.1:0-2678 GCA_044229775.1 Bacteroidia bacterium | reverse complement strand
CCTGAACCGGTTGGACCACTTATTAAGATAATGCCATTGGGTTTTTGAATAGCCAGTTTGTAACGATCGAATTCGTCTTCTAATAAACCGAGCTTTTCAATTTTAATGTGTGAAGCATCGCTTCCAAGGAGACGCAAAACTATTTTCTCACCATACAGTGTAGGAAGTATAGAAACACGAATATCGGTTTTAGTATTATCATCAAAGCGAAAGCGGATCCTTCCATCTTGCGGCAAGCGTTTTTCGGCAATATCGCAGGAAGCTGCAATTTTTATTTTATTAATAAGAACCGGGTATTCGGTTTTATTAAGCGAGTGACGGTCAATTAAAACACCGTCGACCCTAAAGCGAATACGGCTTTTATCATCGTATGTTTCTATATGAATATCGGAACTGTTCAGATTTTTAGCTTCTCGTACAAGGGTTTCTAAAAAATTATCCGAATTGATGTTGAGTTTTAGATTTTCTTTTTGAAAAGAAGTAGTGGTGGTGGCGGCCTTATGATAGTTGGATTGTAATAATTTCTCTACTTCGATGGTTGGCGTTTTTTGAAGCGTGACAGCTTTACCTAATATGATCTCCAATTCGGCGGTTACAACATCAACATCCTGCTGTTCATCGATCAATAAACAAAGTTTGCCCTGATTGAGCGAGTGAGGTACTACTTTATAGTACCAGGCTTGCTCTATGGTTATTTCGTTTTTAATATCAGTATTTACGGTGGCGGTCATTCTTATATATTAATAAGCGTGTCTAAATTAATCAATCTTAAACTCCGATTTTAATTTGAAGTCGAAATGAGTGCATTCTTTTTATACTAACGGTGTGATGGAAGCTACAAAAGTGAATTAAAGATAGGAGTTACGCTTATTTTGTTAATTAATTTAATACTTGATTTGCGGAGCATCTATACGTAAAACACGTAGCTATAAAAATTAAGTGATGCATTTTCAAAGCAGTAATAAAAACGTTGATTTCTTTCTGGGTTTATAATTTCAAACATTAAAAAAAATGTAAGTAAATCCCTGTAACATTGTTTCGTTAAAAAATGTTATTTGTTTTTTATGCGTATCACTAAAGAATTAATTGCGATGGGAAAATCTTTTTTATTAATACTATTTCTTTCTTTTTTATCATTAGGTAAGGTCTTTTCGCAAGTAACGAATCACCCGACTATACAAAGTGTTAAAATTATGTATTGGCCTTATAAAAGGATTGTTGAAAGAGACAATCCGGCTACCATTCCTGTAATAGCCATGGCTACAAGCACAACTTCGAGTAGTCCACCTATACCAGTTAAAAAAGAAACTCCCACGCCTGTTCTTACCACATCATTAAATCCTGCTGCTGATAAAAATCTCCTTCACTCGGTGGTGAGCGAAGTGGTAATTGTTTTAAAAAACGCAACAGACGTAAGTAAAATATATTTAAATATTTATCAAACAGACTCGAAGACTCCTTTTTATCAAACTGTTTATGCTATAGCCTCACAAACTGAAACGAAGAGTGCTGAGGGAATAAAAGTGTATTATACTAAAAGTGAAGAAATTCATATTTCAAACCCTAATGCTGTTTTTTTAAAACCTTATAAATATGAAATAATTACCGAGAATAGTTCAAAGGTTCAATCATCACCTTATTTAATAACGAATTAAGTAAAAACAATATGAGGTACATCCATTTATTTTGTTTCATTTTTATTTGCGTTGGATTTAGCCGAGCTCAAATAAATGCAGTGGCTAAAGTTAAACACGCGGTGCCAAGCAGTACAAGTGCTACAGGAGGCATCACATTGACAGTAACAGGAGGTACTTCCCCATATACTTACACATGGACGCCCGGAAATATTAATACAAAAGATATTTCTAGTGTTTCTCGTAATTCCTACTCCGTTCTTATAAAAGACAATGCGGCTGCCACCAAAAATTATTATTACAATTTAGGATATAAACATAAAATGAGAGATGGCGGTTACATAAGTTCAAGAAATGATTCGGTTTTTTGCTCTACTTCGGCTCCTGGTTGGGGAGATGCGATTAGCAGAAGCACATTAAAAGGTGGTCAGGACGGGTGGATTGAAGCGGTAATAAAAACTACTTCATATTTTTATGTTGGATTCCTGGATAGCGTTTCCACAAATAATGCTACCGGTGATGAAGACTACATCATGGATTGTTGGGGAGGTGTACTTTACACTTATGATGCTACGGTTGGTACTTGGAATACGGATGGTACTTATGCCAATGGTGATGTTTTTAGAATTTCAAGAACGGGTACGCTTGTAACAATTAAAGTAAATAATACAACCGTCAGAACATTCACCTCCACGTCGGCTAAGGTGGCCCGCGATTGGAAAATAAGATTAGGCGTTTATAATGGGTCTTGGGCTGGAGATGGTTATATTGCAAATATTGGTTGTAGTTATAACGACAGTACTTGTGTAGGATTTCCAAATTATATCAATTCAAAGCATACTGTGTTTCACAATTCAGGCTGGGGCGTTAATGATGGAGCTATAACTGCGCTTCCAACGAATACGTCCATTGCGAATACCTACTCTTGGGCCGCGGGAGGACAAACAACACAAATTTTAAGAGGGGTTCAAACCGGCTCCTATACTTCTTACGTGATAGATGATTACGGAAGTGCCGGTACTTTTAAATATAACTTATTGTACA
>JBGASH010000034.1:17046-22060 GCA_044229775.1 Bacteroidia bacterium | reverse complement strand
ACCTGTTATTTTATTTGGCCCTAATTCTCCCAATACAATTGTTGAGGTAAAATACGGTAATGTTACCGCGAAGATCGATGAGGTGATCACGTACTTTTCTAACTTAATAAAAGAATACCCAAAAGCCGTTCTTGAGATCATGGGCATGATGAGTAATGACGAAAAATCAAATAACCTCGCATTACTAAGAGCCAAATTTGTGCAAGAGCTTCTGGTAAAAAAAGGCGTAAGTACTGATAACATGAAGTACGGAAGTCGCGGAACATTTATGCCCGACATAAAATACAGCGTTATTAAAGAAGCAAAAACAAAAGAAGAGATAGCGCGACTACAAAGTTTAAACCGCCGGGTTATCATCAAAGTGATAACGTTTGGTGATGGCGTTGTGGGCAATAGAACAGACGACGATTGATAAAGTTTAAAATCGCGCGTTAATTCCCGCCGAAATATAATAAGGAGAGCCAACAGCAAGTTCCAAATTTAAACCGATGTGATCGGTTAAGTATCCGCGTAAACCAAAATAAACTACCTGAAACGCAAAAGCGCCTGAGCTTATAGGATGCAACGTGTCGTAAGTAAGAGCAGGGGAGTTGGAAGAAGCTTTCCAAATTGTTGGTCCCTATCTTATTCCGAAAACATATCAATCCGCTTATTTATTATAAAAATGAAACAACGCCCGCGCTCTTACACTTCGCAAGTTTATTTCCTAATAATCCCAAGTACTTAACTCTTTACTTTAATGAAGACATCCGGAAGCTTGCGCAATTTTTTGTCAGGACCTTCGGCAAAAATATTTTCCACAAAGATCCGGCTTCCCGGTTTAGTTCTGGCAATGGCCCCTTTTGCCTCGGCGGTTAAACTGCTTCCGGGACAAGGATAATCTGCCACAATACCATCCTTAATAACGGCAATACTGTACGATTTAACTTTGTATTTGACATTTAGATCAAAACCGGGAATATCGGCACCAAGATTATTGAAGACATTAAGGTCGAGTTTTCGTAACTCTAATGAACCTAAAGCGTATTTGTCATTTATTTTAACAAATGGCGTGGGAAGATCTTTGATTCTGAATTTTGTGGGAGCACCTTGCAACTTTAATTGCCCGTTTTGATCTTTAGCATACACTGCAATTTCGCAAGTGCCGGTTGTAACAGGAGAAAAAGAATATTTGCCATTTCCAACGGAAGTAAGCAAAGCATTATTACCATTCACCTTAACAATAAGATCTTTTGGTGCCACGCCTGCAGCAGTGATAGAAACATCATTAGTAATACCTGTGTAAAAAACATTCATACGGTCGGCCGATACCGCCGAAACAGGTGCTGCAACAATATATTTGTCTTCAAAAGGATAATAATCAAATTTATCTAGCGCGTTCTTCACTCTAATAACACCCTTCACTATTTGTTCTCCTTGTCCCGATGTTGGCACAACATATTTACCCATACCGGCCATTAACGAAACGGGTGTGCCTTCTTTTACCAGCGTTTTACTGATCGAGTCGTATTCGGCGCCTATTAATACCTGCATATTGTTCGGATTAAAATTAGTGGAAGAACCGGCTAAAAAAATATCGGCATTATACATTTCACCACTTCTTACGTATTTGGTGGGCGCTAATACTTTTGCTTCAAAATGGTTTATTTTAATGAGCTTTAAGCTTGAAGCCGCCGCAAACTTTCCGATCATTTCTGTTTCAACGTTTTTTATATCCGATTCTATTTTCGATAAATTGGTGATGACCGCTGCTAAGGGTAAATGGTAAAAATTTTGTAATTCCCAGGTAATAGCAAGGTCGTTCTCTTTTTCATTGGGATCAACAGGTTTTATAATGTCAATTTTTGTTTTTAGCGACAGGTATTCTTTTTTAATTAATTCCGTTTCTTTCCTCTTCTGCATGTTATCTACCATGGAAGTTAATTTAGAATGAAGTTCGGTTAATTTTGTGCGGAGTTCCTTGGCCGAAAGAGGTTTATTATCGGGTTTGCTTTCATCGGAGCCAATTAATTGAAATGTAGGTGTATCGTAATCATCCATTTTTTCTACAAAACGCAGGCGCATCGTGTCGGCTACGTTCTTATCAACACTTTCGGTAATTTCAATTAATTTCTTTTTCATTTGTTCGAGGTAAGTAATGGCCTCAGTAGTGAGTTGATGGCTCACCATGGCATTATCATAATACCCTTGAGCGGTTTTGTCTTCTTTTAAACTTTCTCTAAAGGCATCAAGCAATTCCTCGTTACTTAACTTCATACTGGCGTTGGTCCGTTCCAAGCTTTCGTTTACGGTAACAAATCCTTTTAAAATATCTTTCGATACATTTAATGCTAAAAGGCATGTAAGTACTAAGTACATCATGCCTATCATTTTTTGACGTGGTGTTTCTTTGCTTCCGGCCATGGTAAATTAGTTTAGGGTGTGCCGGATATAATGAATTAACAAAGCTTTTTGTTACAGGATGTAACTAAAAAAAATTTTTGCGTTATGAAAGAGTAAAGGTGTAGTCAGCGGCTATTTATGCCCATATTGCATGAGGTAGGCCTTAATAAGTTGGTCGAGGTCACCATCCAGCACACCTTCGGCGTCGGTTATTTTTAATTCGGTACGCACATCGTTCACCATTTTATATGGATGTAGCACATAACTCCTGATTTGCGATCCCCACTCAATTTTCATTTTACCCTCTTCAATGGCTGCTTTCGATTCGTTGCGCTTACGCATTTCCAATTCGTATAATTGCGATTTAAGCATTTGCATGGCACGTTCACGATTGGCCAGCTGCGATCGTTCTACCTGACAAACCACTACAATACCTGTTGGTTTATGCAATAGCTGAACTTTGGTCTCTACCTTATTAACGTTCTGACCACCTGCGCCTCCGCTTCGTGCCGTACTCATTTCAATATCGTTGGGATGAATATTTATTTCGATGGTATCATCTACAATCGGATAAACATAAACCGATGCAAAGGAAGTATGACGCTTGGCATTGGCATCGAAAGGACTGATCCTCACCAATCGATGCACGCCGTTTTCGCCTTTCAGATAACCATAAGCAAAATCACCTTCTATTTGCAATGAAACCGATTTAATACCGGCTGTATCGCCATTATTGATGTCAAGCTCCGTAACTTTGTAACCTTTTTTTCCGGCCCACATAATGTACATACGCATTAACATACTGGCCCAGTCGCAACTTTCGGTGCCACCGGCACCGGCGTTAATTTGCAAAATACAACTGAGCGCGTCTTCATCGCTGCGCAGCATATTCTTAAACTCAATATTCTCTAATAATTTAAAGGTGCTGTTAAATTGTGCCACAGTTTCTTCTTCGGTGGCGTCGCCGCTCTTAAAAAAATCGTAAAGGGTATTAAGGTCTTCAACGGCTCGTGTGAGTTCGTCGTACGAATTGATCCAGCTCTTCTTTAATTTAATTTCCTTTAAAAGCTGTTCGGCTTTTTTTGGATCATTCCAAAAAGCGGGGTCTTGTGTTTTTTCGTCAAGTTCTGCGGTTTCCCGTTTTTTACGGTCGTAGTCAAAGATACGCCTTTAACGCGGCGTGACGGTCGTTGAGGTCCTTTAATTGGTCGGATGTAAACATGAGGTAAAGTTACAAAGATTTTTGGGACTTCCTCATCTCAGGGAGATAAAAAATACTGTAAGAAATGATCATAATGAAACCAAAAGAAGGTAAACCCATTATGAAAGCGATATAGAGGTGTTGTATTATTCCCAATAACAAAAACCAATTTTTTGTTTTTTTGGACCAAATTAGTATTGGAAATAATAATTGGTAAGCCATTACGAAATAATTTAAGAATTTCCAGAAGAAGTTTGGATGAATGTTGTAAAGGGCAGGAACGGAATAACTTTCCAAATGTGAGGCATATACTATGGCTTTTCCGCTTAACCAATCTTTGTCCATTACTTTTGCCAATCCACTCATAAAATAAACTATACAAATTTGAATTAGGATGGCAAGAACTCCAACATTATGAAATGCTTTATCCAGATCCCTTAATGATTCATTCTTGATCTCTTTTTGACCCGAAAAGAAAATATTAAAGAACAATAATTGTAAGCACAAGGATTCTCCGGCTGTTTTGGTTGAATAGACTGAATTCAAAATATTTCCAAAAACAAACCACAATAGAAAGGCATTTAGGCGCGGAAAGTAATTGAAAAAAATTCCATTGAGGGAAAGTGCCATGCAAGAATAAATAAAAACACGGGCTATAGCCGGACTTTCCGAATCATACAAAAAATACATGAGAGCTCTAATAAATTCCATATGGATGGAACGCTTGTAAATAAAATTGCCATCTCCAAACAAAAGATCAAAATCAATAAGCCAATAAATACTTTTAAACAAAAGAAAAACATATAATAAACGTCGCAACCATTTGCACTGATCAGCTAAATTGTATGTAGAGAATAAATATGTGATTGCCTTATTCAATGTTTGTAGTAATGATAAAACGAGTAAGAGGGATAAGTAAAAGATCTTCTGCCTATTATAATATCAAGATCGCTTATGGGCTCCTTCTCTTTTAAGGATAGGTACCTCTCCACATTCATTCTTATAATTTTATATTCTATCATGCTGCTTGTATCGGACAAGATTTTATTTTCATCAATAGAAAGTGGATAATACTGGAGGCCATTGCTAAATGCTAGTAACGTATTTTCGTTTCCTGCTAGCCGGTTATTCTGGTGAGCGGAATTTATGTCATAAAATAAATTTTTCCAGTCAATTTGGCCTTTAGAGGTTTTATAACGCACATATACATCAAAATTTGTTTTCTCAAGATCAACAAAAAGAAACCATTGCTGACTAAAATAGGGATAGGTATAGGCATAAGCACAATAGTACAACCAGCCCTCACCCTTTTTGTGGGACGCGTAAATTAAAACCGCGGTGAAATGGGCTATTAAATAACCGAGCAGAAGCCAGGTGATAATTATTTTATGCTTATATTTAATGCTCTAAATTAAAGTATAATTATATGAT
>JBGASH010000034.1:0-16983 GCA_044229775.1 Bacteroidia bacterium | reverse complement strand
AAGATTTTCTTATCAGTTCTCGTTGTATTTGTTTTCAGCAGCGCCACTGCACAGGATAAACTGTTAACGATACAGGACGCTATTTGGAAAGGCCGCACTTCTTTGGCACCAAAACGGTTACAAAACCTGGTGTTTATTCCAGGCTCCGATCAATTCTCTTACGTTGATAACGATGGTATTAAGCTTGGGGATAAAAAGAATGGCAACGTTGTTATTCTGATGAGATTGAAAGAGCTAAATGCCTTGCTTAAAACCAGCGGTAAAGATACTCTACCGGCTTTTGGTTTGATAAGCTGGAAGAACAAATCAGTGTTTTATTTTTCTAACGCAAAAGGAGAACTGCTTTATAATATTGATAAAAAAGCAATTGAACCGAGCGATCGCGTAAAAGACGACCTCACCTTAGAATCATTCGATAAGAATGAAACTTCTAAAAACACTGCTTTTACACGCGATAATAATTTGTACATCCTAAAAGACGGAAAAGAAATTCAGATCACTAAAGATGGTTCTTATACTTTGGTATACGGAAAAACAGTACACCGCGATGAGTTTGGGATCAACAAAGGAACCTATTGGAGCCCTAACGGAAATTTTCTGGCCTTTTACCGCATGGATCAATCGGATGTGAAAGATTATCCTATTATTGATTGGACCACCTATCCGGCCGAAAGTAAGAATATTAAATACCCAATGGCCGGAAATAAAAGTCATTACGTAACTATTGGCATTTACGATGTAAAAAGCGGTAACACCCTTTATTTAAAAACCGAAGGACCAAAAGATCAATACCTCACGAATATTGCCTGGAGTCCTGATGAAAAAAACATTTTTGTCGCTGTATTAAATCGCGATCAAAATCATATGCAGTTAAATCAATACGATGTAGCTACAGGAAATTTTATAAAAATGTTATTTGAAGAAAAAGATGAAAAATACACTGAGCCGTTGCACCCAATGGTATTCGTGAAAAATAACCCCAACCAATTTATCTGGCAAAGTAGGCGCGACGGATTCAACCATTTTTATTTATACGCATCCGACGGAAAATTAATTAAACAGCTCACCAAAGGGAATTGGGAAGTGAAAGAGGCCAATGGCTTTGATGAAAAAGGAGAACGTTTATTTTTTCACGCCAATGAGCAGAGTCCGGTTAACCAGGATTTTTATTCTGTAAATCTTAAAAAGGGAGAAATGAAACGTTTAACCAAAGATAATGGTTTTCACGCAGCTATTTTAGACGAAAAAGGCGAATACTTTATTGATGCATTCACCAGTTGTTATGTACCCCGCGAATATAATATTATTAGCACCAGCGGAAAAAGCTCGGGTTTGTTTGCGGCCGATAATCCTATTAAAGATTACAAACTCGGCAAGTGGAGTTTATTCACCATTAAAAACAGCGAAGGAACCGATCTCTATTGTCGCTTATTTAAACCCGTGAACTTCGATAGCACTAAAAAATATCCGGTACTGGTATATTTATATAACGGACCGCATTCGCAAATGGTAACCAATACCTGGATGGCCGGTGGCGAATTATGGTATCAGTACATGGCGCAAAAAGGATTTATGGTATTTACTTTAGATGGCAGGGGAACCTCGTATCGCGGAAAAGATTTTGAACAAGCCATCTTCCGCCAGTTAGGAACAAAAGAAATGGAAGATCAATTAAAGGGCGTTGAGTATTTAAAGTCGTTGCCTTATGTGGATGGTTCACGTATTGGCGTTCATGGGTGGAGTTATGGCGGATTTATGACCACCAGTTTAATGACACGCAACGCGGGAGTTTTTAAAGTAGGTGTGGCGGGCGGACCGGTAATTGACTGGAGTTATTATGAAATTATGTATGGCGAAAGGTATATGGATACACCGCAAAATAACAAAGAAGGCTATGATAAAAATAATTTATTGAATCACGTGGATAAGTTGAAAGGAAAATTACTGATGATACATGGTGCGCAAGACGATGTAGTGGTGTGGCAACACAGCATTATGTATCAAAAAAAGTGCGTTGATAAAGGCATACAAATGGATTACTACATTTATCCGGGGCATCCGCACAACGTAATTGGAAAAGACCGCGCACATTTAATGGAAAAAGTGTGTAATTATTTTATCGATAATTTGTGATCTTATTTTTCTATCACGGTAGCTTCGTAAACATCATTCCCTCCGGTTCTGAGTAATCGTATAAGAAAAGTATATTGTTTACCGATCTTATATTTTAGAGGATCATTAGTGAACAAACGAAAATTGAATTTCTTTTCTTTAGAGGTTATCGGCTACCGTGAGGGTGATCCTTGGCAAGGGTTTGCATTGGGCACCGGGCGGGCAGGGCGGACAAGTATAAGTACTCACCACAAAACATTTCAAATAGCGAAGTATCGGGTGATGTGGTCTTAATTTCAGTTATTGACTTTAAGGTTTGTAAAATGGTTTATTTGAGAAATGGAGACGTTATGAGAAACCATTAAAATGATAAAACACCAAAAAATGTTAAGTTGGTTGCGGCTCATAGTAATTTATTTTACTTTTAGTATTATAAATATACAAAAATGAAATTGATAAAAGCATTAACACTCGCGGCAATTTTTATTTTGGGTAACTCGTACACTACGGTTCCTGTTGCCGGTAAAATTCTGGAGTTCTGTAAAAAGAACCTGGGTAAAAAAGTGGACAGGGGAGAGTGTTGGGATCTGGCTAATGCCGCGCTTAATTATGCCGAAGCCGCCTGGGAACCTCCCTTAAATTTTGGGGATAAGATCGATTTCAGTAAAAAAGATTTTAAGCCGGCCGATATCCTGCAATTCTCTAATGTAAAATTTATTTTTAAAAATGCCAGCGCCACTTTCCCCAAGCATACTGCCATTATTTATAAAGTCAACGGTAACATGCTTACCCTGTATCATCAAAATTTCAATAATAAACGCTATTTAGATACGCTAAGTATTAGTTTAGATAATATTAAGAATGGTAAGATTGAAGTGTATCGGCCTAAAGGAAAATAAAAATAGTGTTTAATTACTGGATTGGATAATGGAACGCTGTTTTTTATTATAGTTAAGATGATTTATGATTTTTTCTATTATTAGAGACTGTTATCATCTTAACAAATCATAAAGATCATACTGATCTGAGTTCTATTTTAATGTAATTAATTTTATTTCTTCAACGAATCCCGTATTTCCATCAGTAATTTTTCCTGTGCACTTGGTTGAGGAGGAATGGAGGGCGTCTCGGCTTCTTTCTTTTTCATACGGTTAATGGCTTTTACCACCATAAACAATACCATTGCAACTATAATAAATGAAATACAGGTAGAAAGAAAGTTACCGTATTTTATGGCGGTACCCGGTATAACCAGCTCTGCTAAATTAGTAAGGTTAGCGGCTTTTAAAGCGGGTGTTAAAACCGCCGGGGTAATGATATCATCCACCAGCGACCCTACAATTTTATTGAAGGCACCTCCAATAACAACACCTATAGCAAGGTCGATAACACTTCCCCTTAAGGCAAATTCTTTGAACTCTTTTGCAAATCCCATTGTTGTAAATTATAATTAATTATTTCCTCCCAATACCTTAAGTAATTCGTCCAATTTTGGTGTTAGGATAATTTCGGTACGGCGGTTCTTTTTTCTTGCCTCAGGTGTTTTAGCCGGATCCAAAGGGAAAAATTCTCCACGGCCGGCCGAGGTAATACGTTGCGGCGCGATGGTAGCACTCTTCAACATTATTTTTGTTACCGAAGTGGCACGCATCACACTTAGGTCCCAGTTGTCTTTTATCTCACCACTTCCATTCATAGGCACATCATCCGTATGGCCTTCAACCATCACATTGATGTCCGGATTTTGTTCTAAAACTTTAGCTACACTTTTTAAAGCCTCAACACCTTTTGGTTCCACATTGGTTTTTCCACTGGCAAATAATAAACTCTCATCCATACTCACATACACTTTTCCGTTCTTTTGCGTAATGGTTAGTCCTTTATTTTCAAAGGCGCCAAGGGCGTCGCTTAATTTCTTTTTTAGTTCGGCAGCGGCGGCGTCTTTTTTGCGTAAGATATCTTCCAATTCAGCCACCCGTGCTTCGCGGTCTTTTAATTGTGCGGCAAGGGCATCAAGATCTTGTTGCTGTTTTAATAATTTTGCTTCCAATGCTTTTAACTCATCCTGCTTTTTTAAAAGCTCTTCTCTGGTCATTTGTAGCGAGCTGCTTAACGCGGCGTTGTCTTTTTCACTACCGGCCATCAATTTTTCTAAACGGGCCATTAACTGTTCGTTAAGGGCGTTTAATTTATCGTATTTTATAGTAAGGTTCCTGTAATTTGCCCCTACTATGGCTGTATCTCTTTGTAATCCGTCTAACGATTTTTTATCTTTTGCCCATTGCTCTTTTAATTCTGCATATTTAGCTTCGGTTTCCTGTGACGATTTTTTTAAGCTGCTCAGTTCGGTTTCGCAGCTGTTTAACTTAGCGTTGGTCTCATCCAGTTTACGGGCCGGTACACACGAGGAAAGAATAATACAAACCGCGGTTATGATTGTTAATATCGATGCTGATTTCTTCTTCATTTGTTAAAAAATTTTAACTCAAAATTACCCTAACTTTATGGTAATACCAATTTTAACAAGGAAACTTTTAAACAGTTTATTCGTATAATTATTATGGGAAAACTATCTGATAATTGGATAACTGAGCATTTGCTCGACTTCGAGTACAAAAAGTACATTTTATTGGGATATTTGAGCGAGGTAAGTCGCAATTTCAAGGAAAAGAAATTATATCCCGACCTGTCCGAACTCATCACACAATATAAAAATCTGGTTGATCTAAAGAATAAAAGCGAAGCGCTAAAAAGTAATTTCAAAAAAGACCTTAACGGCATTGACCTCGAAAACAAAAAACTTATTTATAGCTCGGTTCCCGGTGAGGAATGGGAAAAAGAATTTAATTTGATAGTAGACTACAGTCTGCCATTAATGAGCAAAAAAGTAGAGGAAGGCAAAACCATTTTTGATTACGTGGAAGACCGCATCTTATTCAATCATATTGGTATTTTACCACTTAACCGGAATGAAGGCTATTTTTTACTTAACACTTTTCATTCGAGTCGTGCCGATGCGTACTCGTATAGCTTATCGCCTTTGCCATATCACGAAAACACCGTTTATGGCATGCACGTGAGTTATTTTTCCAGTTATACCATTTCCATTGCTAAGCCGCTCGATAAAATTAAATCTGATATTATTTATAATAACCCGGCCTTGCCCAATCCTGCCGTGTTCCTATTCAATGCCAAAGAGCCTTTTCCTAATGAAGAGACCTTTTTACCTATCGCAAAACGCATGCTTTACAGCAAATTAGTGGCATAATATTTTCTTGTTTATTTTTGATCAAAGGCGTACATTTCAGTTAAAATTGATACTATGCTTACCATCAAAAATATGGACGATTACAATAGAGAGTATGCGTCCTCCATTAAGGATCCCGAAAATTTCTGGGCTCAAAAAGCGGAATACTTTACCTGGAAAAAGAAATGGGATAAAGTTTTAGAATGGAATTTTACAGAGCCCAATATAAAATGGTTCCTCGGAGCAAAACTTAATATTACCGAAAATTGTCTCGATCGCCACTTAAAAGAACGCGGCGATCAAACTGCACTTATTTGGGAAGCTAATGATCCGAACGAAGAATCAAAAAAATTTACTTATAAGGAATTGCACGCTGAAGTGTGCAGGTTTGCGAACGTATTAAAAAATAACGGCGTAAAAAAAGGCGATCGTATTTGCATTTATATGCCAATGGTTCCCGAATTAACCATAGCAGTTTTGGCTTGCGCCAGAATAGGGGCCATTCACTCGGTGGTTTTTGGTGGTTTTTCATTTAATTCACTCGCCGATAGAATTCATGATGCCGATTGCCATATGGTGCTTACCTCTGATGGGGCATTTAGAGGCGCAAAAGACATTCCGTTAAAAAGCGTGGTCGACGAAGCTTTAAAAACCTGCCCCTCGGTTAAAAAAGTAATTGTATTAAAACGCACCAATTGCAGTGTAACCATGCAAAGTGGCCGCGATCTTTGGTGGAATGATGAATTAGAAAAAGCCAGTACCGTTTGTGCGGCCGAAGAAATGGATGCCGAAGACATGCTTTTTATATTATACACTTCGGGTTCAACCGGCAAACCAAAAGGCGTAGTGCATACCTGTGGCGGTTATATGGTATTTACCTGTTACACATTCTTAAATGTATTTCAGTATGGTTCTACTCCACCTCTCCTTAAGGAGAAGGGGCAGGGAGGTGAGGCTGAAATTTATTGGTGCACTGCCGATATTGGTTGGATAACAGGTCATTCGTATTTGGTATACGGCCCTCTGTTGGCAGGTGCTACCACCGTTATGTTTGAAGGCATTCCTACTTACCCCGATGCCGGACGTTTTTGGAAAGTAATTGATAAACATAAAGTAAATATTTTTTATACAGCGCCAACCGCTATTCGTTCGCTGGAAGCAATGGGATTAGATTTTGTAAAACCCTATAAACTGGATTCGTTAAGAGTTCTTGGAACAGTGGGTGAGCCCATTAATGTGGAAGCCTGGGATTGGTACAATAAAAACATAGGAAAAGAAAAATGCCCAATTGTAGATACTTGGTGGCAAACCGAAACCGGCGGCATCATGTTATCGCCTTTGGCCGGTATCACTAAAACAAAACCCGGTTTCGCAACACTGCCATTACCTGGCGTACAGCCGGTGTTACTTGACGAGAATGGTAAAGAACTTTTGGGTAATAATGTTGAAGGGCGCTTGTGTATGAAGTTTCCGTGGCCGGGCATTATTCGCACCACTTATAATAATCATAAACGTTGCAAAGAAGCTTACTTCGAAACATTTAAAAATTATTATTTCACAGGCGATGGTTGTCGGAGGGATGAAGACGGTTATTACCGCATAACCGGAAGAGTGGACGATGTGATAAAAGTTTCAGGACATCTATTAGGCACCGCCGAAATTGAGAACGCTATTAACCAACACAAAGACATAGTAGAAAGCGCTGTGGTTGGATTTCCTCACGATATCAAAGGCTGGGGTATTTACGCTTTTGTTATCTCTGAACACGCACGCCCCGATCAGGAGGAATTGAAAAAAGAGATCGCTGCAACCGTAAATAAATATATGGGACCTATTGCCCGTCCCGATAAAATTCAGGTCGTAACGGGTTTACCAAAGACGCGGAGCGGAAAGATCATGAGAAGGATTTTGCGCAAAGTGGCCGAAGGAGACATGGGAAATTTAGGCGATACATCCACCTTATTGGATCCGACTGTTGTAGAAGAGATCGTAAAAGGAAAAGTGAACTGAGTAAATGAAAAAGTTTATTTGTATTATAATTTTTTATTCTATCGGTTTTGTTCATGCCCAACAAAAAATGGAGGATAGTTTGCTTCTTCAAATTGAAAAAGCGGATCCTGATACCACAAAGGGAAAACTATTGATAAGCCTTAGTCGCCAATTATGGCATTCTGGTAATTATGAAAAGGCTAAAAAATATGCTCTGGAAGCGGTTCAGTTATGTACAAAATTGAAGTATAAAAAAGGTATGGCCAATGCTTATTCTTCCTTAGGTGTAACAGAAGATTTTCTTGGTAATTATCCCGACGCTCTTAAGGATCACTTTAAGGCTTTGGAACTAAGAGAGGCTATTGGTGACAAACTGGGAACCGCGGCTTCTTACAATAACATAGGTATAATTCATAAAAGTCAGGGCAACCTTAACGAGGCATTAAAAAATTATATGGCAGCGTTGAAGATAGATAGTGCTACAGGCAATCTTAGTTATGTGGCAAATATGCTTAACAACATTGGAAATATCCATTTGTTCAATAAGGATTTTGAAAAAGCGCTGAATAATTATTCGTCGGCCATGAAAATATGGATAATGAACGAAGATAGTTCAAGTGCTGCAAATACAATTAATAATATTGGTTTGGTATATGAAACTCAGGGAAAATATCCTTTAGCAATTGAAAAATATAGTGAGGCTTTTAAAATTTACCAACATATTAATGATAAAGGAGGGTTGGCCGCAGCCTGTATCAACATAGGAAATTTATATACCAAACTTAAGAAGTACAAAGAAGCTGAAGAAGCTTTATTTGAAAGTTTAAAGATCTCAAAAGAAATAGGTGAGAAGTATTATATTAAAGAGAGTTATATTTCACTTTCTGAATTGTATGATGCCCAAAAAAAATTGGAACCGGCATATCAAAACTTTAAACTGGCGTCTAAATACAATGACAGTTTAATGAATGAAGAAAACACGCGTAAAACCGTTCAGGTGCGTTTGCAATATAGTTTTGATAAAAAAGTTATGGGAGACAGCATCGCGAATGCGCAAAACCTGATCAGGGAGCAGTTCAAGCACGAGGAACAAATAAAACAACAAAGGATGTATACCTATGGTGGCATAACAGGCTTTGTTTTGATGATCATTGTAGCGGCTGTTTCTTTTAGAGCCTATAAACAAAAGCAAAAGGATCATCAGATAATCACTGAACAAAAAAAGCTGGTAGAGGAAAAGCAAAAAGAAATTCTCGATAGTATTCGGTATGCGCGGAGGATCCAATCGGCACTTATCACACCTGAAAAATACATTGATAAAAGTCTAAACAAATTGAATGATTGAACAGAAGGAAAACGCCTTGTTTTTTGCTTACACGGACTCACCTTTAGGCGAATTAGAGCTTTGCGCCAACGATCGAACACTTCTACAACTAATGTTCACCAAAACAGATAAGCGCCAATTGCCTAAAAAAGAGGCCAGAGAAAATGCCATTTTAAAAGAAGCAAAAAAGCAATTGACCAATTATTTTGAGGGTGCACGTAGACATTTTGATCTGCCACTCGCGCCCGAGGGAACCGAATTTCAACTAAAGGTTTGGAACGAATTGCAAAAAATTCCCTTTGGTAAAACAATCACGTACCTGGAGCTTGCCAAAAAACTGGGCGATGCAAATAGTATTCGCGCTGCCGCATCCGCCAATGGAAAAAATCCCATAGCCATTATTATCCCTTGTCACCGAGTAGTGGGCTCAGATAATTCCTTGACGGGTTACTCCGGCGATCTGTGGCGCAAACAATGGCTCCTCGAACACGAAGAAAAAGTAATAGGAAGCGTTTTAAAATTGTTTTGATCTAACTACTCCTGAATTTCAGCCCCTTCTTTAGGTGCGCCTTCTTTGTTTTTTTGCGCGGCCCATTTGGTTTGTTGATCGGGCGAAAGTATAGCGTTCACATTTTTATCAAAGGCATCACGGTTAGCTTTAATTTGCTGATGAATTTTTTTCTTAGTGGCCTTATCCGTTGCTGTTTGAGCTTGTGCCTTTAAAGGGCGGTTAGCGGTAATTCGCGTTAAACTGTAATCGTAAAATTTTTGTTTTTGTTCAGCATTTAACCCCAATTCATCAGCAGCTTTGGTGCTTTGTCTTTGGGCGGCCTGCTCTGGACTTAATTCTTTCTTTTTTGGATTTTCTTTAGCAGTGTTTACTGCAGGGGCTACTTCCTGTGCAAGAGTAACTGTGGTAAACGTGCTTAAAAAGGCGGCGGTTAAAAGTAGTTTTTTCATGAGATTAGAATTTAGCTCAAGATTAGCGATTAAAAGTCATATATTAAAGATCTTTAACAAAGATTACAAAATCTCAATATTTATGTCCGTCAGTAAGTGTATTTAAGAAGGCTACAATATCGGCCACATCATCATCTGTTAAATTTAATTTCCCAAGTTCGTCATGATTAACGTGTTGTAAAACTTCCGGAGCAGGAAAAAGTCCGGTTGAGTCCCGGTCAGAATAAAACCTTACAACTTCTTCCAAAGTATTAAAATAGCCATTATGAAAATACGGGGCTGTTAGGGCGACATTACGTAATGAAGGGACTTTAAATCTTCCATTATTAGAAGTATCATTCAGAAAAGTTCCTAAGCCATAATCAGGGTTTGAGCTGGGAGAATTTGGGTTGTGAGGAACACCAATGTTATCATAGCTAAAATCAGTAAATAATGCTAAACCATAATCGTTATCTGTGGTTGATGGATGGCAATTAATGCACTTTGCTTTTTCGGAATTGAAAAGATTAAGGCCTCTTATTTCTTGCTCTGAAAGAACAGCGCGGCCTTTTAAATAATAATCGTACTTACTCGAGAAAGGATTAACCTGTTTCGATCTTTCGTAGGCGGCTATAGCAGAAGCTGCCGCTTGTATGGCAGTTGTTGTATCGTTAAAAACGCTATTGCCAAAAACTTCTTTAAACAAATTACTATACTCGGCATTTTTAAATTTATTTATTATTTGAGTGATGTTAGAATTGTTCATTTCAATAGGATTAAGCATGGGCTTTATAGCCTGAGCCTCTAAAGAATTTACTCTTCCATCCCAAAAAAAACCTCCCATATAAGTGGAATCAACAGTGTTATAGTACAAGGCGGGTGCAAATTTCAGATAGGCAATTGATGGCGCACTTCGAGTGCCAACCAGAGAAGTAATTGCTCCACTTGAAAAGGCAGTATGATTTGGATCTGTAAAACCATCAGAAATGCTATGGCAGCTTGAACAGCTTTGTCCGGCCGGGGAAGATAAATTTTTATCAAAAAATATTTTCTTGCCAAGCTTCTCCATTTCACTGAGCTCTGAATAATCGTGTTCGCCATTGGGAGGCGCTTCAATTTTTTCTTTTTTGCAGGACGAAAGAAACAAAAACGCAGCAATTATAATAAGACTTAAACATTTTTTCATAGGATTTGTGATATTTCTCCACATGGCGTTAGAAATTTTTGATAATTAAAATGTTGCCGATATTCCTGCATAGATCATTCTTCCAATGGAAGGAATGATGCCGGGGCCTGGATATTCGGTAGTACGTAATGTAAAATATTTTTGGTTGGCTAAATTGTTAACCCCTAACTTGAGTTGATATTTTCGCTTTATTCTATATGAAGAAGAAACGTCAATCAATTTGTAAGCTGGAATTATTCCCGATAAAGCATCATCCGAAAATTTTGCATTACTCGCATCGCCAAATGCCTGTGAGGTATACGAGTATTGAATGTTGATTGAAAAATCCTTCAACTTATAATTTAAACCAACTCTTTCTATATTTTGAGGAGCATACTCAACAAATTTCCCCGTAAAGTCACCCGATATGTAATGGGCATCTATATAAGCATAAGAATTATAGAGGCCTAATTTACCAAATCTTGACGTGGCAATAAGTCCATCTAAAATATTCAATTCAACGTAGGTTTCTATTCCCTTATGTTCAGAGTTCCCGGTATTAGTTCGGAAGGCATAGATCACGGTGTCGGACTTATAAACTGTTCCTACCCTGTTTTTGTAATTGATATAAAATAATCCAAAATCAAAATTTAAAATGTTTTTTATGTTTCCCCGATAACCAACATCAACGTTATCGGCACTTGCATCTTTAAGATTGGGATCGATCTTGGCGATGGTTCCAAACGGAGTTAGATCAGAATAGGAAATAGGTCTGTAACTCTGACTGAAGTTGGCATAAATGTTTGTTGTTTCAGAAGTTTTAAATTGTATGCCTACGCCACCTACTAAAAATGAGCGCGACTTTTTTTTCATTATGGCATATACGTATGGATCACTGCTGTCTTCGGCTTCGTTTTCATCATAGCCATCAGCAATAGTGCTTAGGTATTCTTCACGTAAACCCGGCGTGACACTTAATCGTTTCCCTATTCTAAAAGTATTTTCAACAAACAGTGCAATGTTAGTAGTATAAAAGTTCATGTTGCCGCCCCAAGGAGAAGTGGTAGTGTAATCTAAATCACTACCAGTAGTGCCCTCAGCTCCATGTTGGTTTTTTTTGTAAGCGTAAGCATATCGAACACCAAATGCCAATGTTTGTTTTTGTTTACCTAAATTGTATTTACTGAGAACACGAAGCTCGTTGGTCATGCTTCGGAAATATTCATGTTCAACTTCACGCGGCACGTAAGTTAAATATGCGGTAATAGTATCTAGTACACCAGGACCTCCGTCTTCGTTACGCCAAACTATATCGCGCTGACTATAAAGAAATGAAGATTTTAAACTTACAGAAGTGTTATCGTTTATTTTGTAGCTTATGTTTGCTGCTAAAATATTCCAGGGGCTTTGCAACCAATTGCGTGCACGAAACGATTGCTTTGAATCGGAATTGAAAAGCGAATCGGTTAAGCCTCCTGGCATTCGGATAGTGTTTCTGAGAGCGGTATATTCAATGCCAATTTGAAATTTATTGTTTGGGTTGTATTTAATGCTTGCGAAACCCGATATTTGATTTTGCTGTGAGTTATTACGCCAACCTTCAAAATATCGGTGTTGAAGAAATCCGTAATATTTTATTTTTTTATGGGTTCCGCCAATAGAAGTAAAACTATTAAACATATTATAACTTCCGAATGTTTGAGAAGATGTAACTTCAATGGGCTTATTTGCTCCGTCTTTTAATTCGTAATTGATCATTCCGCCAATTTGTGGCCCAAAAGCAAGTGCAGATGAGCCGCGGACAAATATTATATTCTTTACTGCTTCCATTGGAGGTAAATAATACGCTTCATTATATCCAAAAACATCAGCCGAAATATTGTAACCGTTCTGGCGTGAGTTTGTTTCAATACTTTGATAAGGATTTAATCCACGAAAAGCAATTCCGTTTGCAGTAAATCCACCGCTTTCCGATTCAATAATGTTCAAGCCCGGAATACGCCCAATAATTTGTCTGGTGTTATTGATAGCTTTGTTAGCATCTAAACTATCAATTAATAACACTTCTGTTTTTTTTCCGGCGTAAATTATTTGGCCGTCCTCATCCTTCATTCTCCCAATGCCATTAATTGTTCGGTATCCGGTAACTATAACTTCCTTTAAAGTGTCGATTATTTGAGATTTGCAAAGAGAAATGCTGAAAAAAAATAGTAATAAGAAAAATTTCGGTTTCATAGTATTGTTTGGCCGTACATCTTAAAGGCGCTTACAAAGTAACTATTGAACAACATAAACCACAATACCTTAAAACAGGTATTTATAATGTCTCTAAATAACCGAAAAACGTTATTCTTTTGGATTAGTTCTGTATCCCGGACCAGGGATCATTCCTTCTATTAACAGAAGTATTTATAGGGGATTAAGCGCTAAATTTTAATAGTATAATTAGATGCTCCTATCATTTCTAAACCAAATTATAAGATCTCAAAAACCACTTCCAGTTCGTAATTGATCACAATTGGTTTAAATCCAGAAGTGGTTTCGTTCGAAAAATTATCAAGAGAATAGAAGCTGCCTTTAGAACTATTATCAAAAGAATAATTTATTTCTTTAATACTGACCACTTTTCCCAATTTTTGATTGGCCTGGGCTAATATTAATTCAGCTTTTGCTTTAGCATTTTTAAACGCCTCGGCCCGGCTTTTTGTGAGATATTTCTCCTTTTCGGTATGGTTATAACTTACAAGATTAAATTGAGTGATGATCTTCTCAAATAATTTATCTTTTTCAAGCTGTCGTATCAGTTTGATATAATTGTCGGAGTTGTCAACGCAAACATAAAGCGATTTATTGATCCTTCTTTTAAGCATTGTGGTGTTGTCGCGATAGGGCTGCACCACCTGAGCGGCGCCCATAGTTATTTTATCTTTAGCGATCTTAAGTACCTCTAACGACCCTAAAACTTTTTTCTCAAGGTCTTCAATTAAAACCCTGCTTTCTTCTTTTTCATCAGGTGTGGTAAAATATTCCTGATAACTGATCTCAACAATTATTTCGTTGGGCGATAAATTATAAGAAGCTTTGCCGGTAACGCTAATACTCGGAATTTGCGCCGCGTTGTTTGGTTGCGCCTGAGCGTAACTGCATATAAATAGTAGATATATAATAATACAATTGTGAAGAAAAGAATGTTGTCTCATGTATAATGGTTTTAAACTTTAAATAATTGAATTATTAAATATAATTATAATTAATGAGAACAATACTGGGTTGAGATCGTAAAGAAAGTTAAACGTGATCGACTGGTGATTAGCTTGAAGTTGTTATTAAGGAGAACGCCTGATCATTATGGGATCAGCAATAGAATATTCTAGTTGTTAACCATGATCGGTTAATTGTCTTTTGCATTGATTTACTGATTTTTAAAAAAAAGATAAAAAAGAAAGACTTGCACGTTATATATTCGTTTAAAATCGAAAAACTATGTCAGCACATCAGTCACCGGCAAACGGACCAAGTCCAGGATTTATAAGAGCAACAATTAAGATCGCCCATCCCGACTGGACTCCGGAACAAATTGAAGCAGAGCTTCAGAAAAAAATACACGAATTGCAAAATCCCACAAATGATGGGAGCTGCGAGTTTTGTTCGAGTTAAAATATATTTCCAATGCTGAAAAAGGATTGGCGATCTTCTTTTGGAATGGAATAGTCAAATCGTAAAATGGCACATCGCCCTGAGTGTAGCTCATGGCTAATCGCGATGTAAAAGTCATTTTTTTAAAAGTTCCGGATAATAGTTTTTTGTAATAATTAAAATGAAAAAAGATTTTATTGAAATTTAACCGTAAACCCAAAGATTTTAGCCATCACTTGGTTGTTTTCGACCCAATTTTAGTTAAAATGCTGTCAACCGGCTCCCACAATTCAATTTTATTACCATCGGCATCCATTATGTGAACAAATTTTCCGTATTCAACGGTAAGAATAGAATCTACAATTGTAACACCATTGCTTTTTAAGTTTCTTACCAGACCTTCAATATTCTGAACCCTGTAATTGATCATGAATTCTTTTTGAGAGGGTGCAAAATAATTTGTACTGTCTGTAAACACGCTCCATTCCAAATAATTTATTTCTTCGGGACGGTTAGCGTTCCTGAATTCAAAGGGCGAACCATATTGGTCTATCACCAATCCTAAATTTTTACCATACCATGCTTTAGTGGTATTCGGATTTTTGGATTTAAAAAAAATACCTCCAATTCCTGTTACCCGTGGGGTAGTGTCCTTAACGATCATTTGAATCGTTGTATTATTTTTTGTTTGCTCGTTACAATTGGTAAAAAACAATGTTAGGATAATTATTATGGAAATATTTTTCACTATTTACCCGGATATTTAGCTTTTAAATACTTAATTGAATTATCAACCATTTTAGTTAGCACATTCGTATCAATATCTTCAAGTTTTTGAACGTGAATGCAGCCGCCTCCTAATTTATGTTTACCTAATTTTTTTAGGAGTTCGGGTTTTTCTTTAACGCCCGAAAAATATAAGGTAATGGCGTTTGCCCGCGGCGAAAGAGCCGCTAAAGGCGCATCGCCTTCGCGACCGCTGTCATAAACATAATGGTAACTTCCAAAACCAATTATAGCTGTACCCCACATTTTGGGTTTAAACCCGGTATGTTTGCTTATTAATTTAACGATCGCTGAACAATCGTTTCGTTTTTTTTCGTCTTTAATTGTTTTTAAAAAGTCGTTAACGCTTTCTTTGGTTTCAACGGTTTTGTTTTCTGCCATGATATTATTTTCTAAATACTACTAAAAAAAGAGTGGATTTGCTTTTGGCTTCAAATTTGGAAGGGTAACTATCTCCCAATAAATTATAGCAAATGGTAAGCAGGTCGTTCTCCATTTTGTAAATGGCAGTTAAATGTTTCCCTTTATTAACACCATCGCGTCCATAAATATCCATTTTAGAACGACCATAGAATAAAGCGCCTTTGTCAACACTTTCGGCAGTGAACGTATAAGTGGAATCACTAATAACAAGAACCTGTTTTGCAAAAGCTATTGAGGGTAAGAGGTTGCCGCCAATTTCCTGTTTTATAGGATGCCATGTACCGTTTAAAGTACCCGAATTGTTTTTTATTTTTTTGGAAGAGACACAGCCGATACCAACACAAATGAATAATAAAAAGACAAGTTGTTTCATCTGCAACTATTTAATGCAGCAACGAATTTAACAATTAATTCAAAACCCGGTAAGTCTTTGGGTAGAAACCTGGTAAAATATTTTTTATTAGCAGCCTCTCCTTAAATAAGGAATTCCCAATTTAATTTCCTGTTTAACTTTTGTGCCGTTAGCATTTTCTGCTGGTTTCCAATTGGGCATTTTATTAACAGCATCAAGTAATAAATTGTCCATGCGAAGGTCATTGGATGGTTTAATAATTCGGGCATCTGTAATGCGGCCATCTTCGTTAACCGTAAATGCTAAGTTTACACGAGGCATATTTATGGGTTGGTCTTTATCGAACTTGGTGACTTCCGAAAATTTCTTAATAACATTTTCTTTTAAATAGGTGGTCATAGTATCGTATCCGCCTGGAAATTCGGCTTGGATCTCTGGTAGTACCATAACTGAAAAGTTCATGTTTTTGATCTTATCGCCACTGCCAAGGTTGTCGTTTGACGGATCTTTGTATTTAAACTTAGTTTGTATAACAACTTCGGTGCCGAAGTCGGCAGCATTTAAAATTGTTTTTTGTTCGGTGGTAAGTTTTTCGCTTGTACTAGCAGCTTTTAAAGTTTTTCCGCTACTGGTCACACAAATTTCTACTGAAACAAAATCAATGATAGTACTGTAATAGGCTGGATAGTTTGGAATAACGTCATTAAAAAAAGTTGCGGTAATCAGTTTTTCCTGGCTAATGTTTGATAAGCGACCGTAACTAAAGTCATATTGTGGGGTTTGTGAAAAACCGTAATGGAAGGCCAACCACAAAAACAAAGTAAAGATGGTATTTTTCATTTTTTATTTATTAAATTCAAATTATAAATGATTAGCAGCCCTGTGATAATAAGGTAAGTTTGGGATATTCCGTACGGTAATAGCTCGCGTATTGTCCGCTTACATGTTTAACCTCTTCATCAGTTAGAAAACGGTAATCACTGAATTTAGAACCGCCGCAACCACCACTC
>JBGASH010000310.1:0-2695 GCA_044229775.1 Bacteroidia bacterium | reverse complement strand
GTATTTGATAACGAAGCCATAAAAATGACGTATTTCCCTATATGGAAAATTTTATTATCTTTGTTAAAATTTAAATTTTGACACATGAAAAAACTTTACATTTTAATTTTAGCAAGTTTATTTTTATCGAACCTTGTTAATGCACAGGGATTGGTACTTACAAAGGCATTCTATGAGCCTGTTGTTGGCGACGGAAGTACACGTTTCGGTTACGATTCGGTTGGCGTCATCCCAAAAAATACCGGTTTAAATCAGGTTTGGGACCTATCAAATATGGTTTGGAATAATGCTACGTCTACCAGTAGTTTTGTTGTTCCTTCGGCTGCGGCGCCTTTTAATACTTGTTGTTCGCAATCAAATATTGTTGAGAAAACCGGTACTAATAGTTATAATTTCTGGCAATCAAACGGTACCTCTTTTGTTTTATGGGGATTAACCGCTTCTACTATTGCCTTAACATTTACCAATTCGGCGGTTGTTTCGGTATGGCCTTTAAGTTATACTTATTCTAACACCGATGCATTTGCCGGAACAGCAAAAAGCGGTACGTTAAGCGGACCTGCAACAGGTTCAATTATTGGTACAGGTTTAGGTACCGGTACAGTTATTTTACCAAGCGGTTTAACTTTTACCAACTGCTTACATACTAAAGTACACCAAAGTGCCAGCGTTTCCTTTTTATTTGGAACCATAACGGCCACCATTACTTCAACCAACTATCAGTTCTATGATGCCAACTATAAGTTTCCACTCATAAATATCAATTACAATAAGGTAAACAGTAATGTGTCCTCCTTCAATAGTAATAATTGCGATATTTTTGTGAATGGACTGTTATATACGGGTATTAATAATTTGAATTTTGAAAAGAATTATACGATGTTCCCTAATCCCGCAAAGGATAAGATTACCATCCAATTGAGCAACATTTCGGTTGAAAATGCCAATATTGAAATCTTAAATGCCACCGGCCAAGTTGTGAAGTCGCAAAATTTACCAATAGAGAAAGGCGGAATTAATGCTGAATGTGATGTTACGTCATTGAGTCCTGGAATTTATTTTGTAAAAACCACCTTAGACGGAAGATCGTCAACTAAAAAATTAATAATAGAATAGTTCTTAATACTTACACCAACGAACCCCGATCTTAAAAGTCGGGGTTTTTTGCTTTTGTGCCTTTTGTTCGGGATTTGTATTATATTTATATCAAATAAACCTTAACATGAAAAAAGCAATAGGTACTTTTTTAGTTGTAAGTCTGTTGATCTCTTCCTGTTCAAGAAATCCGGGCGAACCGCGTGCGCGAAGTGGTAAAAACAACGAGCGTATTGAGATCACTCCTTTTATAGTAAATAAGGTGATCTTATTGGACACCACTCAAATTAAAACCATGTATGCGCAAAGCGACAGTGGCAAAATGACCCTAAGTGAATACGATTCTTATTTTTCGCAGCCTTGTTTGTATTTTAATAAACTGCAATTCGAACAATTGAAATCGGTAGTGTGGCGTTTGGTGCGTGATCCAAAATCAAAAGTGTATCCCGGGCTGGGAACCAGTCCTTACGAAGCAAAAGCCTTACGCGATCGCGTGATCGTTTGCGATAGCGTTGCCGAAAGCGCCTTTGATGAAAAAGGGAAAGAAGTGATCACCATGCGTTGGATGTGTGATAGTACCATGATCGTTTCGGAGATAAACATGATCCAATTCTTTGAATCGTGGTATTTTAATCCCGAAAACAACATGATCGAACGCGAAACACTGGGCTATACGGTACTTCAATATGTAAAAGAAAAAGAAGCGTATAAGTATTTATTCTATGTTTTCAGAGACGAAGAAGCGGTAAAGAAAGCAAAAAAATATTGCCCTGATCTGTAAGAATTAGTTCCAATAACCTTTATTGTTATTCACAACACCAATTACTTGTCCTTGTAATAATTTATCAATAAAAGGACTATTCTTAGATTTGGATAAAATGGTTTTTTCCTCCAATATGGTTTCACCTTTTACGCAAAACAAGGTAAGATTCGCTTTCTGACCTTCTTCGATCTTTGGTTGTTCAATACCCAGGATCGTTCTTGGATGAGTGGTGAAGGATTCGATTATACTTTCAATATTATTGGTTTTAAGAGCGGTTAAAGCGGTGGCAAATGCGGTTTGAAAAGCAATGATACCGTTATCGGCCAGGTCAAATTCAAGATCTTTCCCTTCAATGTCTTGCGGACGATGATCGCTTACAATAACATCAATGATCCCATTCTCAAAACCTCTGCGCAAAGCTTCAACATCTTTTTTACTTCTTAATGGAGGATTAACTTTATAATTGGTATTAAAATCACTAAGAACAGAATCATCCAACAATAAATTATGCGCCGCAACGCCGCAAGTCACGTGCAAACCATTTGATTTGGCTTTTTTAATAAGTTCAAGACTTCCCTTGGTGGTAACAGTTGGTATGTGAAGTTTGCCGCCCGTGTATTCTAAGATATATAAATTGCGTTGTAGCATTAATTCTTCGGCCAGATCAGGAATGCCTTTTAATCCCAGCAAAGTTGATGTTTCACCTTCGTTCATTTGTCCACCATGCGAAATGCTTTTTTCATCGCAATGAGTAATAATGAAGCTGCCGATATTTTGGCTGTATTGAAGCGCGCGTAAAACCAAACCCGCGTCTTCTATCGGTGTTTTGTAATCGCT
>JBGASH010000309.1:0-2718 GCA_044229775.1 Bacteroidia bacterium | reverse complement strand
AAAACATCATCCACTTGTTCAAGCGTACCTTTCCAGGTGTTGAATTTTTGCAATAATATCTCTTCCTGTTTCAACATGGGTTCGTTTTGAATGGAAATTAAAATATCCTGAAATTGTTTGTATTTGAATTTTTTTCCTTTAGGTCCGCCAAATTGATCGGCAAAACCATCGGTAAACACATAAAGGGTATCGCCTTTTTGCAATTCTATTTTATGATTGGTAAAAGGCAACCCTTTTCCTCTGTAAAAACCAATTGGGCGTTTATCGCCGTTATATTCTATGCATTGGCCGTTTCTAATGAGCCAAAGCGGATTATTGGCCCCGGCAAATTCAACGGTATTATTTTTATCATCAAAAGTGAGTAGGGCCATGTCCATTCCGTCTTTGGATTCGGCGTTCTCTCCATCTTGTTTTAGTGATTTAATGATCATGTGCCGGAGTTCACTTAAAATGGTGGCAGGCTCAGTAATACCGCTTTCTTGGATGATCTCGTTTAAGAAAGTATTGCCGATCATACTCATGAAGGCTCCCGGTACACCGTGTCCGGTACAATCTACAGCGGTAATGATGCGTTTATCGTTCTTGGAGGTGAACCAATAAAAATCGCCGCTCACAATATCCCGCGGTTGGAATAAAACAAAAGCGTTAGGAAATATCTGATACTTTATTTCCTTAGCGGGAAGCAGGGCTTCCTGAATTTTTTTAGCATAGTTAATGGAATCGGTAATATCCTTATTTTTTTCTTCCACCAGTTTTTTCTGTTCACTGATAATGGTATTCTTTAATTTATTTTGTTTTAAACTACGGTAAATGATGCCAGCAAGGATCAACAGAATGATCAGGGAAAGCGAAACGGAAACCAGAATGATTAACTGTTGTTTCTTTTCGGCCTTGGTTTGTTCGTCTTTTATTAATTGCTCTTCTTTTAGTTTGGCCTTTTTCTCTTCAAAGTCATGTGTGATTTTTGTCTGCAATGTTAAATTCGTGTTTTCCTGATTATAAATGGTATCGCGCATTCTTAAGTACAGATCGTAGTTTACATAAGCGTCTTTATAATTTCCAAGAAGCTGGTTGGATTTGAAGAGGAGTTGCGCCGCGTCCCGTTTTAGCTCGGGAAACGAGAACTTATTGGCTAAACTCAATGATCTGTCACCGTAAGTAGTGGCAAGTTTGTAATTTTTTTGTTGTAAATAAGCTTCACCAATTTCGTGAAGTACACCTGAAATATTTTCATGATCCTGCAATTTTGTCCAGAACTCTAAACTTTTATTTAAATGCTGAAGTGCCTTTTCAGTTTCATCTGACGAAAGGTATATTCGCGACAAGTGCCGCAATTCAATTGCAATTCCGCTTTTATCGTTAATGCTTTCATAAACTGTCAATGCCTGGTTAATATACTTAAGCGCTTTTTCCGAATCATTATTGGCAAATGAAAGTAAACCAAAATTATCAAGACACTGCGCTTTTTCGGGTTTAAAATTACCACCTTCCGCTATCTTTATTGCCTGCGTAAAAAAGGAAAGTGCGTTTTTTCGGTCCTTTTGTTGCGCATAGATCTCACCGGTTTTTATTAACGAACGGGCCACGCCTTCATTATCTGTGGCCTCTTTATATATAATAAGGGCTTCATTAGAATAATCAAGGGCACTTTTAATATCTCCCATCTGTTTACTTATATCGCTCAGCCACATTAATGAGTTCCCGATGCCCGACTTGTTCTTTGCTTTTTTAAATGAGCTTAAGCTTTTCAAATAATAATTCCTTGCTACTTCAACTTCACCCATACGGCGATGAAAATGACCAAGATTGATGAACGCTGCAGCTAAACTCCGGGCGTTTGGATGGATCTGTATTTCGGACAGATCTTTGTTAAAATATTCAAGCGCTTTATCAAACTGCCCTAAGTTCTGATATAAATAGGCAATATTTCCAAGCGTAGTTGAAAGCCCTGAACTTACTTCAAAGGCCCGTTGAAATTTTTCGAGTTCAAGTGAAGCCTCAAGACATTTCTCAAGGTTGCCGGTGTATTTATATATTTTGGCGTATTTAGTGTAAGTTCTTATAATGGCATCAGTGTCGTGTAGTTTAAATGCTAATTCTTTATGAGTACTCAAACAGTTAAGGGCTTTATCATACTTTTCTTCATTTAAATAGGCTTCAAAAACATTTTCCAACTCATCTATTTTTCCGTTTACCAAACCAATTTCCTCATATAATTTAATGCTCTTCTCATAATAGGTAATGCCTTTTTCAAAATTTCCTGATTCGGCATGGTAATAGCCCATGTTATTTATTGAACCAGCCTTGTATTTAATTATGGAAGATCTGAATTTGGCGTTAACCGGATCTTTAAGCAACTGGTCGGCATAATCCACTGCCTGATCAACGTATTTAGGTATGTCGTCAAACTCGCAAATTTCGCTTATCTGGGCGTATATTAATAGTTTTGTGGTATCGTTCGTTTTGGTATTAATTAACCGCAATAACGAATCCACCTTCTGTTTTTGTGCCAATACAAAGGTGCTTCCTGTTATCAGGATAATGAAAAGAAATATTTTAATATTGACCTTCATCACACTCTTACTCCAATTACTAAAACATCATCCACTTGTTCAAGCGTACCTTTCCAGGTGTTGAATTTTTGCAATAATATCTCTTCCTGTTTCAACATGGGTTCGTTTTGAATGGAAATTAAAATATCCTGAAATTGTTTGTATT
>JBGASH010000308.1:0-2728 GCA_044229775.1 Bacteroidia bacterium | reverse complement strand
CGTTAACCTTATTCCAATTGATCACATTAAAGAAAGCCGCCATATAATCTGGCCGGCGATTCTGGTAATGCAAATAGTATGCATGTTCCCAAACATCCATTCCTAAAACAGGTGTGCCTTTGCATTCGGCAATATCCATTAAGGGGTTATCTTGATTAGGCGACGAGCAAACACAAAGTTTACCATCAGCTTTTACGCATAACCAGGCCCATCCAGAACCAAAACGGGTAGCGCCCGCCGCAGTGAATTGGGTTTTAAAATTATCAAACGAACCTAATTCGGCAACAATGGCCTTACCGATTTCGTTAGTTGGAGTACCGCCGGCATTTGGCGACATAATTTGCCAAAACAACGAGTGGTTGTAATGTCCACCACCGTTATTACGTACCGCCATTGGATATTTTGAAATATTCTTACAAATATCTTCAATGCTCAGTTTTTCGGCATCTGTTCCGGCAATAGCCGCATTTAAGTTGGTAACATAAGCCTGATGATGTTTACCATGATGTATTTCCATAGTTCTTGCATCAATATGCGGCTCCAAAGCGTTAAACGCGTAAGTTAATTTAGGTAATTCAAAAGCCATATTTTTATGTATTAAAGGTTAGTATTAGTGCTTCGAAATTAGGTAATAATATCTTGCTTTACAACGTAAAGAATAAATTTACAATATTTTGCTATCAGGAGCTTAACATCTTAATTATATCTTCTTTAAATTCAGGAAAATCGAAAAAATGCCGGTTAGCAGATAATAATGCGGCCTCAATATCTTCTTTTGAATGACTGTAGGTTCTTTTGACCTTAAATAATTCTCTCACGTTTTTTTTCCATTCTGCATCGCTGGGTAAATCAAGGAAACCAGATAGTTCTTCGATCTTTTTATCCGTAAATTCCAATTCGGTAAAATATAAAAAATGCCCGGGATATTTTTTCTGTAATTCCAAAAACCATCTGAATTCGTTAAAGATTGCTTCTAATACGCCTTGTTTTGTGGTTAAATTTTCCCCCTGCAGTAAGTCGGCTTTTTTGGTATTTAGGTTAGATTCGGCGCAGTCCAAAGGATGTCTTACCGGAAGCAAAAAGCGTAAGTTACTGTCATTGGCAACCATTTTTTCGATCGTATTGGTGTTTTTCAGTAAGAGATTAGTTACTCTTTGCGATTCTTTCCAAACAATGCAATGAATATCTTCCTTTGTGAGGTTTTTACCAAAACGTTTGTAATAGGACCCCGCAAGTTCTTGCGAGTCGAAAGCGTGTGAAAAAACGATACTGCCTCCAAAGCCACCACGTTTTCCTTTTTTAGAAGCCTTAACTGCGAAACGGCAAAATGCTTCTAATTTTTGCCGCGAGTAATTTTCAATAAAGTTAATTTCAGCACGATCAAACACGCGTTTACCGGCGTGATTTAATACCTGAACATTAGGATGAAGTGAAAAAAGAGAGGCCGTTAAGGTTGTGAGGTTTCGATACGGACCCAAAAGAACGCATACCGTTCTTAGATTCTTAATATCGGGTTCTGTGAATGCCGATCTTATTATTCTGAAAATCCCTTTCATATAAACTGAAATTATTTTTCAAGAACCTCGATCGCTTTTTTAATACAATTGTCGTTTTCGTTAATAATAGGGTAGTAGGCGTCTTTATCGAAGAGGTTGCGTCCAACAATAGCTTTTAATAATTGTTTAAGATTAGCGCTGCTTTTTGCTTTCTCATTATTTTCATCAACCAATTTTTTAGTGGCAGCAAAGGCAAAAAAATCGTTCAATAAATGATCGTCGGCCGCAAAATTTTTAATATACGCATCGGCAGTGGTATATTTTTTTAGCAGTTCGGCCCGGTGTTTATCGCAATAATCAACCGCAAATAAATTTACGATGCCGGCGTAAAATGCGCGGTTCACAAAATTGGAATATTTTGCGGTGTCGAGCGGTACAAAAATATCGGGCATAATACCACCACCACCATAAACCACTTTGCCGGAAGGCGTGCGGTATGTTTTTGTTTTATCAAGTTTAATACTGTCGGCATTCACTAATTCACCATCTTTATACCGGTCAATTTCTTCGTTGTAATACGCTTCGTTGCCATCTGTATAAGGTTTTTGAATACAACGCCCGGTTGGAGTATAATATCTGGCTATGGTTAGTCGTACAGCAGAACCATCACTAAGGTCTTTTTGATCCTGAACCAAACCTTTACCAAAACTTCTGCGACCAATAATAGTGGCGCGGTCATTATCCTGAGCGGCGCCGGCAACAATTTCACTGGCACTGGCGCTGCCTTCATCAATTAAGATCACTAAAGGATTATTCTCAAAGCTTCCGCGGTCAGAGGCCTTATAGGTTTTTCGGGGATTAGCCCTTCCTTCGGTATAAACAATTTGCATACCGTTCTTCAAAAACTCATCGGCAATTTCAACCGCGGTCTTTAAAAATCCACCCGGATTTCCTCTCAGATCCAGGATGAGTTTTTTCATTCCTTTTTTACTTAAAGAATTAAAGGCTTTTAAATATTCATCGTAGGTAGTAGAGGCAAAGCGGCTTATTTTCATGTAACCAATGCCCGGTTTTACCATGTAAGAAATATCAATACTGTATATTGGAATGGCAGCACGGGTAATATTGAAATCAATAGGCTTGGAAACACCAGCTCTTAAAATAGTAACCAGTACTTTGGTTCCGCTTTCGCCGCGTAATTTATCAAAAACCTCTTTGCTGGTTATTTTCAC
>JBGASH010000033.1:0-22352 GCA_044229775.1 Bacteroidia bacterium | reverse complement strand
ATTGCCGAAATGATGGAGGGCCGAAAAGCCCAGTTTGTTGAAGAAATGCTTTTGATGGGGCTCACCAAAAAGCAAGCAGAAGTTGAGGTGGAGTTATCTGTAGACCGTTGGGTGTATTATAGTGGGTGGTGCGACAAGTATTCGGCTTTGTTCTCTTCTGTTAATCCTGTTTCTTCCTCGCACTTTAATTTTTCTATGCCCGAACCAATGGGTGTTGTAGGAGCAATCGCTTCTCAAAAAAGCCTTTTGTTGGGATTAACTTCCGTTTTAGCGCCGGTTATTGCCGGTGGTAATACCTGTGTAATTTTGGCTTCCCAAAAATTACCGTTATGCGCTATTACTTTAGCTGAAGTAATAGCCACTTCCGATCTGCCAGCCGGGGTAGTAAATATTTTAACGGGATCATCGGAAGAACTGAATATTCATTTTTCGTCGCACATGGATATCAATGCCATCATTTATTGCGGTGACGATAAAAATGAAATTAGACTGATCGGCGAAAACGCTGCATTAAATGTGAAACGAACTTTTTTTTGGAAGAAAGACTGGACTAAATCCACGTCGCAAGATCCTTATCTTATTCTTGATCTGCAGGAGATAAAAACCACCTGGCATCCTATTGAACACTCGGATGTTAATGGCACCAGGTATTAACCGGCACTTACTTACTTTTTTTTTGTATCTTGCGCCTAAATTTTAGCGAAAACGAAATTGAGCCAACCAAGAGTATACCCGCGCTTTGCCGCAAAAGAAAAGTCATTATTCTTCCCCACTTTACAAAAGCGTGTAAACGATTATTTTAAAGAAAATAATATTTCAAAATACGCCAACGCGTCAATGGTAATTAAAACCATTATTTTATTGTTATCGTACATACTACCAATGCTAGCCATTTTAATTTTTCCGCTGAGTAGCGGCCTGGTAGTTGGTTTATATGCGATAATGGGAGTGGCCCTTGCCGGTATTGGTATGGGCATTATGCACGATGCTAATCATGGTTCTTATTCGCGCAACCAAACGTTGAATGATTGGTTAGGTTATTCGTTGAATTTAATTGGCGGGATGGCATACAACTGGAAATTACAACATAATGTATTACATCATACGTATACTAACATTCACGGTATGGATGATGATATTGCCAATAAACTGGTGTTGCGTTTTTCGCCGCACTCGCCGCCTAATAAATTTCACCGTTGGCAATTTATCTACGTGTTCTTTTTTTATGGCATCTTAACACTGTACTGGTGTGTGGCAAAAGATTTTATTCAGTATTTCAAGTACATCAAAGAAGGTGTTAATCGCGATAGCAAAAAAGTACAGCGCAGCGATCTTTTTAAAACTATTATTCTTAAAGCGCTTTATTTTTTCTACATTTTGGTTTTACCCTTGTTATTACAGCCAACCTATTCGTTTGGTTTAATTTTTGGTTCATGGTTATTAATGCACGCTATTGGCGGATTACTATTAGGCTTAACGTTTCAGTTAGCCCATTCGGTTGAAGAGGCCGAGTTTCCTTTACCAAATGCTTCTAATGTGGTAGAGAATGACTGGGCCATGCACCAAATGGCTACAACGGTAAATTTCGCACGTAACAACAAATTAGTATCATGGTATGTAGGAGGATTAAATTATCAGGTGGAGCACCATTTGTTTCCTAATATTTGCCATGTGCATTATCCCGAAATAACAAAAATTGTGGAAGCCACCGCCAAAGAATTTGGTGTACCTTATCGTTGCGCCCCAACAGTAGGAAAAGCGTTTCGTTCACATTTTCGGATGCTCCGAAAATTCGGATTCGATTTTAATCTGGATCTGGCCACTATGTAATTTTGCCTCTTGCATTTCAGCAAGGATCTCCTGCATTTCAGCAAAACACTTCTTGTTTACCCCAAATTAAATGAGCGGAGGCGTAAGATCTTTGAGTGTAAAGTTTTAGACTCATTAATTAATACAATAGTTTTGTTATCGATTTATAAGGTGAGAATCTGACAAGATGAAAAAAGCAATAATCATAAAAAACGTTGGCCTTTTGATAGGAGCATTTGCGGTATTTAATCTACACGCGTCTTTCAATCTGCATAGTGTAGTTAAAGCAGACAAAGGTTCGGGTATAGAATTCTGGAAAAAACCTTTACCCGAATTTAAGCAATCAAATGCTCCTGTAAAAAAACAGGCAAGTGTAAAAGTAAGCGAAGGAAACGGTTTATGCTTTACCCCTAATATGGGACAAGTGGCCGACCTGGAAGGCAAAGTAAGACCTGAAGTTCTTTATTCAAGTGATGGAGATATTAGTGGGAAGATTTTCTTACGCAAAACAGGAATAAGTTATGTGGTGACTGATTTTAAAACAACGCTTGATAGAATATACCAGGAGGTCGAAAAGGCTGAAGAGGTAGGATTGATAGATGAAGTAGGAGAGAAAGGAATGCGTGATAAACTGATCAACGCGGCAGTTTTAAATGGATACAGGGTAGATATTGATTTTGTTGGGGCTAACCCTTCTATGAAAACGATCAACTCCGAAGCTGTAAGTGGTTACGTTAATTTTTACTATCCGCATTGCAGTGATGGCGTAACCGGCGTTAAGCAATTCAATAAAGTTGTATATGAGAATGTCTACAAAAATATTGACGTGGTTTTTTCGGGGAGCAAAGGACAAGGAATGAAATACGATTTTGTGATAAAGCCCGGAGCCGACGTTTCAGAAATTAAATTAAAATACTCGGGTGCCGATAAAGTAACGCTCAATAACGGTAAAATAAATGTGTTCACGAAATTCGGAAACTTAACCGAATGGATGCCTAAAGTATATCAAACCATTAACGGAAAAGAGGTCAATGTAAAATCAGAGTATGTGATCTCTAATAATGCTCAAAAAGAAACCTTTATTTCTTTCAAATGTTCGTCGTATAATTCGGCTTACCCGCTCATCATTGATCCGTGGATCACGTATTACGGGGGCAGTTTCTCAGACGAAAGTTATGCAATTAAGAACGACAATATAGGTAATTGTATTACTGCGGGGCATGCCATGTCTGTAAATTTTCCTGTAAGCGCAGGCGCTTTTCAAACTGCAATTTCCGGAATGAAAGACGCTTTCGCATTAAGTCTTCAGCCGAATGGATCTATCCGGAATTTTGCAACGTACTATGGCGGCAGCGGCATGGATTACGGCAATGGAGTATACGCCGATGCTTTTAATAATATTATTTTTAGCGGTGGCACACCGTCTGCTAATTTTCCGGTAGGAGCCATTGGCGCCAACGTGGTATTTCAATCTGTTCCCGGTAGTGGTTTTTATTCGGGTTTTATTGTAAAACTCAACAGCGCCGGTGTTCGTCAATTTGGAACTTATGTTAATTCACAGGTAACGGATGTGTGTGTAGATAATGCGGATAATATTATCGCAATTGGATCTACAGATATGTCGACCGGTATCGCTACATCGGGCGCCTATAAGACGGCCTTGTCTGGAACATCAGATGGATATGTTATGAAATTTTTACCGAATGGCGCTCGTAGTTGGGGAACTTATATCGGCGGATCATCAGCTTCGGATAGCCCTGGAGCAGTTATCACAGATAAATCTACAGGAGAAATATATTTTACAGGAGGTACGGCTTCTCCTAATTTCCCAACATTGGCTGGTCATCAAATGGCATACGGAGGAAATAATTTTGATGCATTCTTAACCAAAATGAATCCTAGCGGAACAGCTTTGCTGTGGTCGACCTTCTATGGGGGAAATAAAGACGAATTTGGGGTAGCAATTATTTTAGATAATGTGGGAAATGTAATTATTGGAGGAGAATGTGTAGGAGCATTACCTGTAGGAATAGTTTCTACGGCAGGATCCTATCAACCAGCATACGGAGGAGGTGTACGGGATGCGTTTATTGCGAAATTCAATAGCAGCGGCGTAAGACAGTGGGCTACCATGTTAGGCGGTGTACAAGCCGATTACGCCCAGGGATTAGGTGTTGATCCGCAAAATAACATCGTTGCAAGTGGAGATACATACAGTAGTAATTTATTGCCGACCTCTTGCGCTTATCAAAATACATTTCAGGGAACGGAAGATCAGTGGGTAATAACCTTTCTACCCTCTGGAGTTGTAAAATGTCTTACTTATATGGGTCAGGGAAATTCTGGTACACCTAACAATGAAGGTGGCGGACTTTCGGTGTTTGGATGCCATGCCTATCTTCTGGCCAATGTACATTGCACCTATCCTGTCACATCAGGTGCATACCAAACAGTATGCGGAGGCGGATTAAATATGGCAATTGCCCAGCTTGATGTCAATAGTTGCGGATTGCCTACATTACCTTCAGTGGTTTCGCAAACCACTACTGCAAGTTCGTGCTTGTGTAATGGAACAGCAACGTTGAACCTCACCGCAGGATGTATGACGCCGCCTTTCTGTTATTTCTACAGTAACGGCGCACAAACTTTAAACACTACTTCTCTTACCGACTCCATTAAAAATCTTTGCGGGGGTAATTATAATTATACAGTTACTACTACCTGCGATACTATTTTAGGAAGTTTTGTTATTCCGGGAGGATCAGGTGCGTTAATTGCTAACTACACGCAAACCGATATATCCTGTTCTTCTCTTACCGGAGGAATTACCATCACAAGCATTACTAATGGAACACCGAATTATATTTTAACAGAGGGAACCAATACACTTGCCGCTAACTTCAATGTGCCTTATATTTTAAATGGTATTGCACCTGGTGCTCACACATATAAATTGTATTCTTCAACCGGTTGTTTTACTATTTTCAATGTGAATATTCTTAATGGTACTTCTTCTTTCAATGTAAACGCTCCGTCTCCAGTGAAAATGAGTTGTAGCGGTGATCCTGTAAATTTAAATGTGAACACTAATGCCAATGGAGCTGTTACCTATTTATGGACGGGTCCAGGAATTGTGAGCGGCGCTAACACGGCAATAGCTTCTGTTAACCAACCAGGTAGCTATACCATCACCGTTAGTCAAGGGCTTTGTTCGGCTACAGCGGTGGTAAATGTGCTCCCTAGCGCGGTAGGTCCTGTTGGACAAATAACTGCGCCATCAAAAGGCTGCGCGGCGTTTTGTCCAACTTTTTCTTTAACAAGTACGGATGGCGTAAGCACGGTTAGTTGGAATTTTGGAGATGGAACTTCGGGTGCCATAGGAAATCCTATACAACATTGTTTCACCAATTCTACAAACTATACAGTTACCGGAACTTTCACAGACAATAATGGATGCGTTGGAAAGGCCAATAAAGTGATCGAGGTTTTTCCAAAACCTACGGCTGATTTTAATTTCTCGCCGCAAAGACCAATTATTACCGAACCCGAAGTTAGTTTTACCGACGCTTCTTATGGGACAACCATTGTAAAGTGGGATTGGTACTTCACCAATCTTCCTAAACCGCATTCAAATGAACGAAACCCAAAATATATTTATACCGAAACCGGACAATATAACGCAGCATTGATCGTAACCAGTAATTACGGTTGTACCGATACGCTTATAAAAACGGTAATTATAGGAGAAGATTATGGCATCTTTGTTCCTAATGCCTTTACACCTAATGGCGATGGCAGCGATGATATTTTTCAACCTAAAGGATTCGGTATCTCTAAATACGAGTTTGTTGTATTTGACCGTTGGGGAGAGAAATTATTTTATTCGAACGATTTCAATTTAGGATGGGATGGTACTTATAAAGGAAAACTGTCGCCTATGTCGGTATATGTTTGGAAAATTACTTTAACGGATGCACAGGGTAAGTTTCACGAATTATCGGGACACGTTACACTTATAAAATAAAGCTTCAGGAAAGGGACTCGATCTTTTTAGCCATCGCAAATAATTTGCCCTCTTCAAAATAATTAGCCATTATTTGAATGCCCATTGGTAAACCGTTGCTGTGTAAACCACAGGGAACCGAAATGGCAGGAATGCCGGTGATGGGGGCTTGTACGGTAAAAATATCTTCGAGGTACATTTTAATGGGATCGGCACTGTTCTTACCAAATTCAAAAGCGGTGCCGGGTGTAGTAGGAGAAATAATAAAATCGTAATTTTTTAAGATCTCAAAGGTTTTTTCCTGAAGTAATCTTCTTACTTTTTGTCCTTTACTATAATACGCATCGTAATAACCGGCGCACAATACAAAAGTACAAAGCATGATACGACGCTGCACTTCATTGCCACAACCTTCGCTGCGCGATTTTTTGTAAGTGGTCTCTAAGTCGCCGGTATTTTTACTGCGATAACCAAAATGTACGCCGTCAAAACGCGAAAGGTTAGAGGAAGCTTCGGCAGTGGTTAAAACATAATATAGCGGCACCAAATAATCCAGATAAGGGAAACTTACCGCTTCCACCGCGTGGCCTTCGGTTTTTAATTTCTCTAATTTATTTAACACGGCTTTTTTAACTTCAGGGTCGAGACCGTTAGCTTCGATGCAATCTTTCAAATAAGCGATCTTATATTTTTTATTCTCTAAAGTTAATTGGTTAGAGTAGGGAGGAACAGCTTTTTGTGAAGCAGTACTATCGTATTCATCGGTGCCAGCAATAATTTCTAAAAGCAGGGCATTGTCTTCAACGGTTTTGGTAATAGGACCAATTTGATCGAAGGAAGAAGCATAAGCGATCAATCCCCATCGTGAAACTCTTCCATAGGTTGGTTTCAATCCAACTGCTCCGCAAAAGGAAGCGGGCTGACGAATAGAACCGCCTGTATCTGATCCAAAAGCAACATGACATAAATTTCCCGCCACAGCGGCTGCCGAACCGCCCGAAGAACCACCGGGCACACATTTTTCATTGAGTGGATTCAATACATTTCCGTACGCCGAATTTTCGTTACTGCTGCCCATGGCAAACTCATCACAATTGGTACGACCAATAATGATGGCGTCCTGCGCTAATAAACGTTCGGTAACGGTTGAAGAATAAAGCGATTCAAAGCCTTCTAAAATTTTTGAAGAAGCAGATACGTGATGGTTCTTGTAACAAATGTTATCCTTTAAAGCCACTATTACGCCGGCTAATTTTCCGGCGGTACCCGCTTTAATTTTTTCGTCCACTTTTTTAGCTTGTTCTAACGCGCTTTTTTCATACACCTCTAAAAAGATATTCAGGCGTTTTTTGTCGGCAATGGCTTTAACGGTTTCGTTCACTAAAGCAGTACAGGTAGTTTTACCTGATTTCAGATCGGCTTGTAAATTTTTTATGGTTGAGAAAGAGTACATTTTGGCCTCACCCACGACCCCTCTGCTAGTTGAAAGGGGAGCGCGGATCTTTTTGTTTAAAAATTAGAAAAGCGTCAGACTTTTTAGAATGACGCTTTAAAGATATAAATAATAAGATTATTTTTTTTCGGTATCGGAAGCAGAAGAATCAACCCCTTTAGAGGCATCTTTAAAATCTTTGATCCCGCGGCCAAGGCCTTTCATTAACTCAGGAATTTTTTTACCGCCAAACATCAGTAAAACAATTACCAGGATAATAATGATCTCCGGAGCGCCTAAACCTCCTAAAATTCCAAGTATAAGTGTGCTTGTCATGTCTTTAATTTTGAGATACAAAGATACTAAAAAATTTGGTTTAGAGGGTATTTAATTGTAAAATTGGCTTAAAATTACCCCTATGTTGAGCAGAATGACCTCCGTTTTAACTGGCTGTGCAGCAGGTATTGCGGCGCTTTTTGTGATGGAATTGGTAAGCCATGCCATTTACCCTTTACCCGAAGGAATAGATCCCCAAAATAAAGAACAAATGATGAAACTAATGGAAGCTATGCCCGTGGGTGCCCTGGCCATTATTTTATTTGGTGGCTTCGACGCGGGCCTGGTAGGTGGAATAGTTAGCAGTTTAATTGCCAAAGAAAATAAATTAATGAGCGCCATGATCATGGCTTCTATACTAACCGTTTTGGGTGTTATGAACGCTTTTATGCTGCCACATCCTTTGTGGTTTAGAATAGGAACGTTTGTAGTGTATTTTGCCGGTGCCTATTTAGGTAATCTGATAATTATGAAACGAAAAAAGAATGCTTAAAAAAGTAGAACATATTGGCATTGCCGTAAAGAACATGGAAAGCGCGAACGCGCTTTTTGCAAAACTGTTCGGAAAAAATAATTACAAACTCGAAAAAGTAGAAAGTGAAAGCGTGAGCACCAGTTTTTTTATGCTGGGCGAAACAAAAATTGAATTGCTGCAGGCATCTTCCGAAAATTCTTCCATCGCCAAATTCATTGAGAAAAAAGGGGAAGGGATTCACCATATTGCGTTTGACGTGGAAGATATTAAAGTGGAGATGGAACGATTGAAAAAAGAAGGATTTGAATTGATAAACACTGAACCAAAGGATGGTGCCGATAATAAATTGATCTGTTTCCTTCACCCAAAAAGCACGAATGGCGTTTTGATCGAACTTTGTCAGGAGAAGAAAAAATAATTAGTCAATTCGGCAATTTGACAATTTGACAATGATGGGTTGTAATTATTTGAAAAGAGAATTGTCCCCCTCTAGAGGGGGCAGGGGGAGGGAAACCGAAACTCGTTGATATGTTCAATCGTCGTAAATTCATAAAAGCATCAGGATTACTAGCTGCAGGTTTAGTATTAAAGCCCGAACTAACGGTTGCAGGCACTCCGGTTGCAGGCAAGTGGCACATAAAACCCAAACGTTTAAACAAAGGCGATACCATTGCCATCACTTCTCCAGCCGGTGCGGTGTGGGATGAAAAGCAAATTGAGACCTTTTCTAATATTTTAAAAGGATTAGGATTTAAAATTGTATTAGGAAAAACCCTTACCGAAAAGTATGGCTATTTTTCGGGTACCGACGAATTTCGCGCCAAAGAGTTAAATGATTTTTTTGCTGACAAGAATATCAAGGGCATTTTTTGTATGAAAGGCGGCTGGGGCTGCGCGCGCGTTTTAGATAAATTGAAATACGATGTAATAACCGCTAATCCAAAAGTACTCATCGGTTTCAGCGACATTACCACTTTACTCGTGGCCATTTTTGCTAAAACAGGATTGGTTACTTTTCACGGACCCGTTGGCAATTCGGGTTGGAATGATTTTACCAGTAACAATTTTAAAAGCGTGGTGATGAACGGCGAATCGGTTCTCTTTCCGCAGGGAACAGGCGACGAGGATAAAATTGTAACCCTTACACCCGGCACGGCTACCGGGCTGTTAGTAGGAGGGAACCTCACCGTTATAGCGGGCATTATTGGCTCGGGCTATTTACCCGATTGGAAAGGAAAGATCTTGTTTTTAGAAGAAGCCAAAGAGGAACCGTATTCCATCGATCGCATGTTAACGCAATTAAAACTGGCAGGTGTATTAAATGCCATTGGGGGATTTGTATTCGGTAAATGTGTGAAGTGCGACGCCGAAGAACCTTTAAAGGCATTTAAATTCATGGAAGTAATAGAACAACACATCAAGCCTCTTGGTATTCCTGCCTACTACGGCGCTATGACCGGCCATATCGAAAATAAATGGACCCTACCTTTAGGCATTGAAGTAACGATGGATGCGGGAAAGGGAACTCTTAAATTGAACGAAGGGGCCGTTGTTTAATTAGACGATTTGACAATTAGGCAATTTGACAATGATCGAAAGAAATGTTAAAAAATGTTCCCAATTTGGGAACTTCTAATAAAACTCGTATATTTGTTGTGAAAAGAGTTGCGTGAGGGTAATTGCAAAAAAGACATTACGGGTATTTTGGCTCAAACATAAAAATTGCGAGCAGCAGTTAAAATCCTGGTTTGATGAGGCGGTTAAAGCAGGTTGGAAAGGGCCAAGGGATATAAAGGAAGATTATCCAACCGCCAGTTTTATATCTGATAACCGGGTAGTTTTTAATATTAAAGGAAACAATTACCGTTTAATAGTAAAGATAAATTATAAGTATAAAATGGTATGGATAAGATTTGTTGGTACTCATGCAGAGTATGATAAAATAAATGCAGAAAAAGTTTAACCAAAGAGAATTATGGATATAAAACCTATAAGAACCGAAGCCGATTATAAAAAAGCTTTGGCGCGTTTAGAAGAGATCTTTGATGCTTCTCCCAAAACAAAAGAAGGGGATGAGTTAGATATTCTTGCTCTTTTAATTGAAAGATATGAGGATCTTCATTATCATATTGGTCCGCCTGACCCCATTGAAGCCATAAAATTCAGAATGGAGCAAATGGGCTATAAACAAAAAGACCTTGCTAAAATTATAGGATATAAAGGAAGGGTGAGCGAAATTTTAAGTAGAAAAAGAAAACTTACTCTTGAAATGATCCGAAGTCTTCACGAAAAATTAAATATTCCTTTGGAATCTTTGGTTAAAGCATACTAGTTAGATCTCTCAGAACTGCGAACTCCGTTCCCGATAACTAGCGGGACCCAACTCCGAACTACTTCATCACTGTTACCGATCCTGTTAACTCATGCGCTTTGCCAAAAACGTTAGTTAAATTAATGGCCCAGGTGTAAGTATCTTCTTCAGCTAATTTTCCTTTAAAGGTGCCATCCCAACCTTGTGCAAAATCGTTAGTGAATAATAGTTCTTCGCCCCAACGGTTAAAGATTCGCAATTCATATTTTGTAATGCCGAATCCTTTTGGCTGAAAGATGTCGTTCAAGCCGTCGTTGTTTGGCGTAAATGAATTTGGTACAAAAATGCCGTAATCTTCTCCAACCAAAATGGTCTTCACAATAGTGTCGGTACAACCGTGATCGCTTGTAACAACTAACGCAACCGGGTATTCTCCTGCTTCAGTATAAATATAAGTAGGGTTTTGCGCGTTAGAATGTGGCTTGGCTTTATCAATAAAATACCAATCCCATTTTGCAATAGTGGCGTTGTGCGAAGCATCTGTAAAATTAACGTCTTCGTTAACCAACGGTTTAATAGGCGCGTAATTAAAATCGGCAACCGGTGTAGGGTAGGCCTCCAGACTGTAAGTTACCGAAGCAGCACAGCCATTATTGTCTATTACATTAACACTAACGGTATATTCGCCCGGCATGGTAAAGCAACGGCCTGCAATTGGTGTGCTCGCCGATGAACCATCGCCAAAATTCCAGTCATAAGTTTGAATTTGGTTAGTTGATGAACAAGTAAAATTCATGCAAACAGGCGCACAACCTTTGTTACCGCCGCTAGTGATCACCGGTTTTGGTAAACTGTTTACAGTGATGGCTGTTGTTGCGGATGACACACAACCATCTGATGTACCAACTACGGTTAAAACCACATTGGTGGTTCCGTTAATGGTGTAAGTATTACCGGTAACATTACCCGGGGTCCAAACAAACGAATCGGCACCACTCGCAGTTACTTTTGCTATTTGCCCTTCGCAAACAGAGGCGCTTGTAACAGCAACAACCGGAATATCTCTGAACACCAACATAACGGATGTGCCAATAACACAACCATTGTTATCAGTAACAGTGATGCTGTAATTAAAAGTACCGGCCGATGTTTGAGTAACATTATAATTAGAAGTAGATGGTCCATTGCTCCAGCTATAAGTGTAACTTGGTGTACCACCTGTACAAAGCGCCGTCATAGAAACATTTTGATTTACGCAAGTAGTAAGAGTAGATGGATTAACCGCTAATGCTAACGCGGTTGGCTGTGTGATCTGTGTTGTAACAGTTGCAGTACAACCTTTGCTATCGGTTACACTGAAAGCGTAAATCCCGGCAGTTAAATTAACCGCTGTTGTGCCGGTTTGAACAGGATTGCTGTTCCAGTTATAAGCAAACGGACCAGTACCGCCGCTAACAATTGCAGTGGCCGTTCCGGTGGCATCACCAAAACATTTAACGTTAGAAGAAGTAACTGTTGCAGTAACACCGCTACCAATGTTAACCGGTTTTGTAATAGAATCGGAAGTACAACCATTGCTAACTACTAATTTAATTGTGTAAGTACCGCCGCCGGCATAAGTATGACTTGGATTTTGAAGTGTTGATGTAGTGTTATCGCCAAAGTTCCATAACCATTTAGTTGGTCCTGCCGAACAATTAAACGTTAGCGATGAATCTTTACAAGCAATAGTCAGTGAACAACCGTTCTTTACAATTCCGAACTCGGCTTTAAAGGTGCGATCGCGACCAATAAAAATTGGCAATCCGTTGGTACAAGCTTTACCACCTAAAAAAACCGCATTGTTAACATAGTTTGGATTTGTTTTGCTGTTTGGATTATTAATGCAACCCAAGCTTGTTGCGCCGTACATCATGTCGGCATAAATTTTACAATCCGGTCCTAAAGAAATAACTGCCAAACCTTGTGTGCTGGCAATTTTATTTTCGGTAGCCGGGATAGCAGCGGCGTAAGTTTGATATTGGTTAATGCCACCAATATATCCAATATAAAAAAGTGAATCGTTTGGAGAGAACGCGCAGCTATATGGCATGAACATGTTGTTTGAAATAGTTTGTGGGTTACTGATAACACCGGTTGTATTATTAAAATCGTAGATCTCGGCGTTATTGGTACTACCGTTATAAGAAGTTAAAACCAGTTTTTTACTTTTGTTAGAACCTTTTAAATGTCCCCAAGGCGCCGGTGTAATACCAACGTTAGAGATCACAGGTACATTACTTACACCCGCTGCACTAACTAACCAGGCACGCATCATGTTGTTGTTTACGCCATGATCAATTACCCAATAATCGGTACAGTTACTGTGACGTAATACTGCAATTTTTTCTAAAGTACTTGGCGATAAATTGGTATTCTTAGAAACCACATCACCTAAACCACCGTTGGCATTCATATCCACCACCGAATAATTTAAGCCACCGAAGTCGGTAGTAAAAATATAATACTTAGTTGCATTCCCAACAAACGGAACAATAAAAGAAGCTTCGGTTGAAGATGGTGCGCCATTTAAACCAAAACCGCTTGGCATTTGTATATTGTTTTTGTTGTATACTTTTAAACCATCGGTATAAAAAAGAAGCGCCCCTGTATTGGGATCGGAAATGGAAGCACAACCCTCCGGTGGAAAAAACGCGGGGTTGGCAGTTGTTACCGCAACCGGCGAACCTGAACTGAAATCAAGTCCTGCATTTTGACCAAAGAACCAAAAGTTTTCTTCTTTCTGCGCACTTGCAATGGAGAAACAAAACGTAAGAGCAACAAATAATTTAGTGGCGATCTGTTTTGTTTTTTATGTTGAATTTTGTGTTTTCATGACTTCTGTGATATCTTTTTTATTTATAGTAAAAGTATTACATATCAGGCTGTTGGGGGGTCAAAGGAGGGTAAGACGCGCCTATTTCTTAGGCAAAAGGCGTTTTGGGAGGGTCAACGGTTTGGCCCAATTGGGTATAATTTAGACCAATATTGTTAAAAATGGGATAAACGAATTTTTTGAAAGGTCTTACATCAATTGTTCAGAGGCAATTTGTTCGGTTTCGACGTTGGTTAAAATGGGAAGTGTAATTTCAACACGTGTTCCGCTTTTTTCCGAAAGGTCTTTTAGGTTAATGACTTTTACGGATGTGGTATGACCCGATAAACGCGAGAGGATGCTTAATCTTTCGCGCACCATTTTAATGGCTGAGGAATTATGATCTTTAATTTTCGAATTCTCCGATTGAATGCCCACGCCGTCGTCTTCCACCGAAATAATTATCTGATCTTTATCTTTCACTAATGTTATTTCAACATGGCCATTGCTTTGTTTTGGCATAATACCATGCCAGATGGCGTTTTCAACAAAGGGCTGTATGATCATGGAGGGGATCATTAAATTATTTACGTCCAATTCGGGAGCAATAGCAATGTTGTAGGTTAATTTATTATCGAAGCGCATGTTCTCTAATGCCAGATATAATTCAAGGGCCGAACATTCGTTATGTAATGAATTAAAATTCTTTTGCACGTTGTCAAAATTCAAACGTATGAGTTTGGTGAATTTTTTCAGGTACACATGGGCCATTTCGGCATTAACATGTTTTAAATAATATTGAATAGAATTTAGCACGTTGAAAATAAAATGTGGGTTCATTAAAGCGCTCATGGCGCGATGTTCGAGGGTGATCATCTTTTTTTGAAGTTCAAATTTTTGTTTTTCCTTACGTTTGAACGAACGGAGCAATAAATAAAAGATCACGAAGGCTCCGCCCATCGAACCTAAAACAATAAGCACGATCATAAAAGGTTTTTTCCAGAAAGGCTTTTCGATCTTAAAATAAAAACCTGCCGGCGTATTATTAAATACGCTTCCTGGCGTTTTGGCACGAACCTGAAAAGTATAATTGCCTGAAGCAATAGAAGAGAACTCAATAGAATTATTGGTAGTGTTGGTCCAGATGGTATCCATTCCCGCTAAGCGGTATTGGTAAACTATATCACTTGAATTACCAAAAGAAATAGCTTTAAAATCAATACGGATGGTATTCTCTTGCCACGGAAGTTCAAGAGCCGAAGAAACGTCAATAGGCTTACTGTTAACGTGCACATTAGTTATATAAATAGGAGGCGGTAATGCATTTGTTTTAAAGTGTTCTTTATTAAGATCAATGCGCGACAAACCTTTTGTGGTGCCAATGTATAACTGATCCTTACTATCCAAGAACAAACATTTGATCTCGTTTCCCGCTATACCATTCTTATGTTCAAAAACCAATTGTTGGTTATTGAATAAAGTATAAAGTCCGGAGTATGTACCAACCCATAAATTATTTTTTTTATCGGTAAGCACCGAGGTGCATTTTTTATCGGTTATACTTGCTAATTCTTTATATGTCGACCAATGCGCATCTTTATAACAACTGATACCCATATCGGTGGCGGCCCAAATTTCGCCGGATGCACCAAGGGCAATGGAATTAATAACATCATTGCTTAAACCGTCGGCCGTAGTAAACCGTCTTAAATTTTTTTCATCAAAACTGTATATGCCACTGTCGGTACCAAACCACATGGTGTTTTTAGGATCCATCAGGGCGCAAAAGACTTTTTTATTATTTAAGGCGTTAAGTGCTTCGGGTTTGAAGAATGAATTATTTTGTAAATAACCCGTACCATACTGCGTGGTTACCCAGGTTTTTCCGGTTTTATCGCGGTATAAAGAATAGATGCGGGAGCCTATTTTTATTTTCCCCGAATTATTTTTATTGGTCAGTATGTTCAAAGAATTGTATTCGGCAATGATCACCGTTTTTTCATGTACAGAAATACCAGCGCGGATCAAAGACACGCCTTCGTATTTAAAATAATTGGTAAGTTTGGTATTATTAAGGCAATCGATCCCTTTATCGGTGGTGAGCCAGATCTGCCCATCATCATCTTCGCTGATACCATTTATAATGTTGCCGATCAATCCGTCGCCAGAGGTATAATTGAGGACTTCTTCATTATACATTCTAAAAGCGCCTTTTCCGTACGATGTGAACCAAGTATTGTTTTCACTATCCCTAAAAGCCGAAGTTATAATAGATGGTAATTTTATACGCCGTTCAATTTTAAAATTAGTGGCGTTAATAATAAACAAACTGTCGGCCAGGTTAAACCAAATTTGATCGGGAGCAAAAAACTTCAAATGACAATAATTGGACTTTGACAGATCCAACTCACTCATAGTTTCCATCTTCGAAAAATCGGGCGAAAAACGCATAATGTTTTTTCCAACAACCCAAAAATTACCGTTAGCATCCTGATCAATAAATTTGACAGGGTGATTAACTTCTTTCTCCACCCACAAAGGCTTCATGCTGTTGTTTTCAAATAAATAAAGTCCGAGTCCAGTACCAATATAGGTTTTTCCATCGCGACTAATATAAATGGAGCAGGTGCCTTCAATTTGTTTCGGGTCTTTTAATTGTACAAATTTATTTGTGTTAAGATCGACATATCCGGCTGTCCCATTCCCACCATTATAGGCCCACATGCGTTTTTTATTTTTATCTAACGTGAGATAGAGCGGTTCTAATTTATCGGCTTTAATATTTACTTTCGAAATTATTCCATTATGCATTTTGCATAAACCGCCCGTATAACAACAGATCCAGATGTCGCCTGATGCATCTTCGGCGAGCGAAAAAACACTATTAGAACTTAATCCTTCTTTAGTGGTGTAGGTTTTAAATTCGGTGCCATCGAAACGGCTCAATCCATAATCGGTAGAAAGCCAGATGTAACCTTTGCTGTCCTGAAATACACGGTACACCACGGAGTTGGAGAGTCCATCCTCCACATCGTAATTTTTAAGGGCGAAGGATTGGGAAAATAGATTAGTAGAAAAGTAAGCGACAAAAAGAAATATAATGGCGGGCCGAAACATTTTTGGTTTAAAAAAAATCATTTGTTCGACCAGTTCACAATTTGAAATAATTCGGCGGTCTTGCTTCGCGATACCGGAATTTGTACTTTATTGCTCATCACAACGTAAGTGCCGTCGTGATTAACGAATTCGTTTAAATGCGAAAGATTGATGATGTAAGATTTATGAACCCTAAAAAACAAGCGGCCATCAATTATTTGTTCAAATTCTTTAAGGGTTTTGGTTGAGAGAATAACTTTACCATCGGTGCAATGCACGTTGGTGTAATTATTATTACCTTCAAATAAAACGATCTTATCGATATCCACGATTTTATAACCTCTTGCCTCAGGAATAGTGATGCGTTGAAAATTTTTAACGAGGTAAAGATTTTTGAGAAGCTTCTCCATGTTATTCTCATTACTCACGGCCTGAGTATCACTACCCTTATTTTTTTGTGCGTGCTCCACTAATTTTTTAACGGTTTCTTTTAATTCATCCTCATCAACGGGTTTTAATAAAAAATCGAAAGCGCCCGCTTTAATGGCTTTAATGGCGTGTTCGTTATGCGCCGTACAAAAAACCACCGAGAAATTTTTTTCCGGAACGGCCTGCAAAAGTTCGAAGCCGCTCATTTCGGGCATTTGTACATCTAAAAAAAGCAATTCGGGCGAAAGTTCTCTTATTAGCTTTAACGCTTCAATGCCCGATTGGGCGATACCCACGATCTCAATTTCGGGACAATGTTCCAGCAAGGTCAATTTAAGACTTTCGCGGGCAATACGTTCATCATCGACTATAATGGTGCGAAGCGGCATCAGGAACAATTTTAATTAAAGATATTAAATAAAACAGAAACCTTAAAGTTTGAACCGGTTTATTCTTCCATTCCTAAATGGATCAACGCGTCACCTTCATTAACTATGGGTTGACTATTAACACCAATTATGTAACCGTCTTTTGGCGACAAGATCTTTTCTTCAATATGTCCAAATGGATTACAGATCACGCCCAAGAGATCACCCTTACGAACATGCGCGCCGTTATGCGCATTCATATGAAAGAGTCCGCTATCAGTAGCGCGTATCCAGGTGTCGTTAATGATCTTTACCTCCGGATTATTTGGAATGTCGATATCGATCATGCCATAAGCATTTAAAAGACGCAAGCAACCGTTAAGCCCTTCGTTAATGGAAAGGTAATCAAAACGCATACTTTCGCCACCTTCAAAAACCAAAATGGGTTTTTGTTTTTTTCCGGCTTCATGTCGCAAGGTCCCCTCGCGGTAAGTACTATCAATGATCAAGGGTGCTGAGAATTTTTCAGCCAAAGCCACATTGTCCGGAAAATCAAACACACATCGTAACTGCGGATAATTGTTGATCTTGGCGCCGCCGGTATGGAAGTCAATGCCGAAATCAATTAACGGAATGATCTCTTTCATAAGGTCGTTGGCGATCCTGCTGCCCAGCGATCCTTTTTTATTTCCCGGAAAGCAACGGTTTAAGTCCCTGCCATCGGGCAGATCGCGAGTGCTGTATAAAAATGATACGATGTTGATAACCGGTATAGCGATAATGGTACCGCAATTAAGGTGTTCAATTTCCTTCCTTGTAACAAGTTTTCTGATGATCTCAATCCCATTGGTTTCCTCACCATGCATACCGGCACTGAACAGCACCGTTGGTCCTTTTTTTTCGGAGCGAAATACAAGAACAGGGATCTCTATCTTCGTTTGTGTATGTAATTCATACTCATTTAGCACTACTCTCCGGTTTTCTCCGGGAGCTATGGCCTGACCGTTAATTACTATTTCTTTTTGCATAATATTTAAAAGAGCTTGTTATTTCAATTTTTCCACCCTCGTCACGCCAAGCGTGACACCCCCGCCAGCGGGGGATATTCTATCTTTGTAACAGAGCTATTCGCCAGGTCGGTTAAATTCATTGCGTTCAACATATTCAATTATTTTTCCGGCGATGTCCACTTTGGTAGCGCCTTCAATTCCCTCGAGGCCCGGTGATGAATTCACTTCCATTACCAGAGCACCACGTTTGCTTTGCAATAGATCAACACCCGCGATACCCAATCCTAATTTTTTTGCGGCTTTAATAGCGGTTGCTCTTTCATCGGGTGTTAGTTGAATAACTTTAGCGGTGCCTCCGCGATGTAAATTACTTCTGAACTCACCGGCCTTAGCCTGTCTTTTCATAGCGCCTACCACTTGCCCATCAACAATGAACGCGCGCAGGTCGGCCCCTTTAGCTTCTTTGATGAATTCCTGAACTAAAAAGCTGGCGTTTAATTTTAAAAAAGTTTCGATTACTGATTTGGCGGCTTTTTCATTCTCTGCCAAAATAACGCCAATACCTTGCGTTCCCTCTAAAAGTTTTACGACACAGGGTGTACCTATGGTTTTTATAACATTATCAATATCGCGCGATTCGCTGGCGAAGGCCGTTTTAGGCATTCCCAGACCGGCGCGGGCTAATATTTGCAAACTGCGTAATTTATCGCGTGATCGTACCAACGCCTGTGATTCTACTGCGGTAAAGATCTTCATCATTTCAAATTGACGCACAACCGCTGATCCGTAAAAAGTGGCTGATGCGCCAATGCGCGGAATTACCGCATTGATGCCAGTTACTTCTTTTCCGTTGTAATAAATATGAGGCCTTCCCTGTTCAATTACCAGAACACATTTTAAATGGTCAAGGACTACTACTTCGTGCCCGCGTTTTTGCGCCGCTTCTATCAGCCTTCTGGTAGAATAAAGATTTCTGTTGCGGGATAAGATGGCTATTTTCATTGTTATAATTTCTAAATATATTCTTTAATGAGTTTTTTGAATAATAATCCGCCTGTATGATCACGGTTCACATCCACAATAAAATTCCCTTTTAAAAAACGTCTTCCTATCAGAACCGGAAAACGCATGCTTTCACGGTCACTTAATGAGATAGTGGTAAGAATGGTTTTTTTCCCCAACTTAACTTTTGTTTTTATGATGTAACGTTCTTCCACTTCACCGAAAGAATTCTTAATTATTTTCCTGCCAAAGTTCTCCATTTCATAAAGTGTGGTACTTTGTTCTGATGGGGTAGAACTCGGGATCTTAAAGCAAAGCGTTTCTTTATTATCTTTTGTGGCCACGTAAATTCGGGAACAATGTATGGCTGAAGTATAGGCCCCTGTATCCATTTTGGCTTCAAGCCCTGCTAAATTGAGTTCAGGAAAGTCAACAAATTCCCTTCTGCCAATCAAACGCATTTTATTTCCAGTAGCCGACATAAAATTGAGAAGGTCAATTTACAAAAAACTTATTGAATCTGGCAACATCCACCTCAGGAATAAGGTTTATTTTTTTTTGAAGGAAAAGCGCCATGTGTTCGGCAAAATACGGTGCCAGCATAACTCCTTTGGTTCCCAGTCCGTTAAATACAAAAATATTTTCATGGATTGGGTGAGATCCCAGTACGGGTCGACGGTCAATTACCGAAGGACGTACGCCGGCTTCGTGTTTAACCACCTTATAAGGGCCAGTTATTATTTTGTGGAGCTTTGATTCTAATTCTTTAAGACCCTTTTCGCTGGGTGTGTCAGTAAGGTCGCTCCAATTATAGGTGGCGCCGGCTTTATAAGAACCGGGACCGACCTGCATTAAAAACGCATTTTTATTGATGATGTCGTTCCCGATCTTTAGATCTTGTTTTTCTATACAGATCACTTCGCCTTTAGCGGGTTTCATTGGAATGTACGAAAAGTAGGGGTTGTTTTTTATTAAGTGGCCCTCGGCAAAAATAATTTTTTTAGAAGTGATGTTTTTGTATTGAATACTTTCAGAGATCTTAAGGGCCGAATGGTCAAATGATTCGTTGTGAAAGGAATGGTTGTCTGTAAGAAATTTCCGGGTGTTATCCAGGAAAAGTTTTACATCCAGATTTCCGGATGGAAGGACCTTCGAAAGTCCGGGTCCATTTATATTAAGGCCATAATAAGGAGTGGTTTTATAAATTGTTTTGTCGAGATACTCCGACAGTTCGCCCTTGCTTTTTTTTTGCCATAAAGTAATTTCCTGTTCTTCCGAAAACAGCTTTACAATATTTCTTTGTGTTATAAACGTTTCGGAGGATCGTTCCTGATGTTTTTTGTAAAAATCCAGCATTACCGGTAAAACATCGTCGGCCATCCAGCTTTTGGTAAGCCGTTTAAACACTACCGGATTCCAGATCCCTGCCGCTATCTTCGAGCAGTTAGACGCGTCCGGATTATCGATCACCATAACCGAAAAGCCTTTTTCAATAAGCGTTAGCGCCAAAACACTTCCGGCAAGGCCTTGCCCAACAACTATAAGATCGTACGATTTTATTTTTTGTCAGTTTTTAAATGAAAGGCTTTTTCATAACCGCGGTAGCCACCCGAAAAGAACACAATGGCCCGCAAGCCGAATAATTTTTGTTTATCACACAGGTCGGCAAACAATTCCATACCAATACCTACGTCGTATTTTATTTTATAAACTGCCTGCGCGCAAACATAAACGCCCAACGAGGTGTATGTATCGGGATAAACAACCCCGCTGGTATCCGTTTTTCTTAAATAACCAGAAGAGTAGGATGGACCAACAAATCCTGCAAAATTTACTTTATTGCGTTCGTAGCGTTTGCCATAACCACGATGAACGGCCGCGTGATTATTGGCCAGCAACTGATCGACGCTCATAAAAAAACCGAGTTGAAAATATTCTTTGTTCAAGTGAAAGTGATAATCCACATTCAAAACGTTTTGGTCGGTGGTCCTTACTTTTGCGAACGCTTTTCCCATGCCAAACGTTATGTAATTGTTATAAACGCGATATCTTTTTCCGTCGTAAATAATTTCCCTTTTACGATTGTATGGCAAAGTGTCTTTTTGTGCCGTTGCAAACAAATAAGAAAAGGTTAATAATATAAGGAGGATCTTTTTCAACGTTCAAATTTACTGAAAGTGTTTTACATTACATTTTAATGTTATATTTGTTAAGTGAATTTCTTTAGATCCATAATAATACTATTTTGTTTAGGGCTTGTAGCCTGTGCCGGTCCGGCGCAAAAAGAAGCATTAGCCGTTGTTACCGATTCAACGGTAATGGCCGAATTAAAATGGCCCGAAGGAAAGTATTTATTTGTTGATACCAGCGGTTTTTATTATGAAGAATGGGCAAAAGGCGATTCAGGTGTTTGTAAAGGTCGTGGTTACTTTTTAACCAAGAACGGTGTAGACACATTGTTTTGTATGTCCATGAACATTAAACGCCAAAAAGGGGCAACCATCATGTATTATAGCGTTAAGGGCGAGCATCAGAAGAAGGATATTGAGTTAAAATTAACGAAAGAAGATCGTGATTTTTATGTTTTCGAAAATCCCATTCACGATTTCCCTTCTATTATGGATTACCGTATTTTAGGTGATAGTGCAATAGAAATAAAAGAACAAGGTTTCCCGAAAGGAAAAGAAAAGATCCGGAATTTTATTGTGAAAAGGATCGATTAACCTTAAGGTATTTGCAACATCTTTAAAAGAAAGCTCTGATCTGAGCGCCGCCAATGTGTACGGGCCTGTTACCCGGCGATTTTCTTCCATCATAATTAATACTAATTTGAATGTTATTGCTTAGGTTGCGCTGATAGCTTACACTCCAGGTATAATTGTATCCCGGCCTTAAGGCGTTAAGCATTTCGTAGGCTACCGGCGAATTTTCGGTGTCGTTATAGGTAATGGTTAAAAAATCACCACGCAAATTAAAACTTCCTTTTTCCGACTGGTTGTATTTTAATTCTAAGGCATAATCAGTTATAACCGATTGCTGAAAGCCGCCTTCGATCCGGTTTTCTTTTTGGGTGAGCTTATAGATCCCGCTTAAGCGGAAAGCCGTACTTGGCTGATAACTTAGCTTTTGCTCAAGGTCGTAAAACAGGATGCGGTAGTTACGTGTCGAAAAAAATTGTGAAGCGTAAGTTTTTACACCACTCGAATTATTACTGCTGATACTCCATG
>JBGASH010000307.1:0-2745 GCA_044229775.1 Bacteroidia bacterium | reverse complement strand
CCACAAAACCTACAATGTAAATGTTATCGGGATTATACCTGAATTGTCCGTTTGTTGGGGTAGGTAATACAATAGAAAAAGTTTGTGTGTACGAAGACCCTTGAGTTCCGCCCGATTGAGAAATGATCCCTAAAACACCCCACGGTCCATCGGGAGCGGCGGTAAAAACGTGCTGATGCATATAATTTTTCCAGGTTAAATAATACCCGTTTGTACCTGCATCCAAATAACCTTTTTGATAATAGATCGACCATGGCACATTATGCATGTTATTCAATTGGTTCCATCCATTATTAGTGGTATCAAAATACGGACCGTAAACATTATTTTCGGTTAGATAAGCGCTGATGCGGTAATCGCCTATCACTTCACCGGTAAAATCAGCTCTAACTGCGAAAGTAAGCGTTCGGGTAGAGGCATTATAATTTTTATTTATAATACTTACACTTGCCGGAACAATGGCTGATGAACGCTGATTGATCCTCGCAGCATAAGTGTTCGTCGCAACCGCTACCGAACCTATATCGGAAAAGTACATACGGTCAATTAAAGCGGTGGAGTTTTTTTTACGATAAGCAAGAATTAAATTAGTAGCCTGTGAATTTTTGAGCGAATCGCTACCATGAATGTTCACCGCTATAACAGACGATGAAACCAGCGCCTGTAATTTATCCTGCGCATCTGGTGTAAGACCATCAGAGGCATCCACAAATTGTTCTACCAATATGTTTTTTGCCGGCGCCGAAGTTACAATGGTAACACCGGTATTTAAGGTATCGTTAAAATGATTTTGATCGGTATTGCCGTTAACGTTACTAACCCAGATCTTAACTTTGTAATAACCGGGTGTGCTTAAGTTATACGGTGTGGCAAAAGTAAGATCGTTATAATTATAAACAGAAACAACGGGTGAAAGCGCAAATGATTGTGAAACGGTAGCTCCACCGTTGATCGAATAATTTAGGGTAACATTATTTATATCTACGTAACCGCGATTGGTTAATCTACATACAACATTTCCATTGGTATTTGGCGTATTGTAGCGGTAGGTGAGTCCTGAACTTAATTCGGCATCAAAGGCACTTGGTAAATTTTCTACAACCACATCGTCGATCCATATCTGATACATGTTCTTGGAATTATTTTTGAAAGCCACTTTTAAATTTTGTCCGGCGTAGGCCGCCAGCGAAACACCATGTCTTACCCACGTATTTTTTTCGCCACCACCTGAATTACCATCCGCAATACTGAAGACGCGGTTGTTGGATAAAAAATCGGCAACGGTTAAAGTTCCGCTTGTGTTAGGTGTAACATACACCTCGTACCCATCGGGATAAGTTACATCAGGCGCCATAGCATTCCATGATAACACGGTATTGTTGGCAATGGTATTGGTAATGGCTGGTGTTACCACAAAACGATTACAGGTGTAATTGGTTGAGTCGAGCCATGAAGTTGAAACCAAAAAAGAATCATTTTCTGTTGGATTGTAAACAACGGCCCAACCGGTATTTTTTAATGATGGTACGTTAAAGGGCTTATTTGGCGCATTGCCATAACCAACATTATTGGCATAACCATCATTAATGATGGTATAGTTAAGCGGAACAGTGGTGTAATTTGTAGTAGAAAACGAAGTGGTATAAGTTTGCAAGGTTTGTGTGCCATAGGTATCGCTCCATAGCACCTGACTTTCAGCCGAAGCAAAAAACAAAAAAAGAAATATGGAAAAAATATTTTTCACTTTACTATTCTATAAAAACCCGGTCTTTCCCATCAAAATTAGGCGCCTGAAAACTCAGTACTTTTAACGGAACCTTACCGGTATTTTTTACGGCATGTACAGTGTTCTTAGGGATAAAGATCACGTCTCCTTTTTTGATCTCAAATTGCTTATCGCCCAAACGCATTTGCGCGGTACCTTCTAAAACCACTACATGTTCGGCATGGGTAAGATGTTTATGAGCTTTTACTTCTTTTTTTATTACAATACAGAAGCTACTCGTTAAACTATCGGTAAACAACATTTTATTATAGATATTGTCGCCAACGGTTTTAGCACCTATACTATCCGTATTTATAACAGTCTGCGCATTGCAGTAACAAATTGCGGCTACGCAAAAAACAAGTATTAAAGAAGATCGTATCAAAGGTTACCCTTTTTTAATTTTTACTGCTGCACCTGCATTTTCAGGTGTTAATATAGCAGGTGGTGTTTCACCTAGCATTTGCGGGGTAATGTTCTTCATGCCGTTAAGCGCGTTGGTATGATTTGGATTTAAACGCAAAGCTTCCTGCCAACATGCTTTAGCTTTCTTGAATTTACCTAAGTTAAAGTAAGCGCCTCCCAAACTGTACCATCCTTCCGGATTAAGTTTATCTAAGATCAAACATTTGGATAATTCGTAAGCGGCACTATCATTACGTCCACGCATGGATTTTTGTCCCCCGCGTTGAATTAGCTCATTGTAATAAACAATATAATAATTCTTTAAGTAAGGATTATTAGGGTATAATTTTTCGGCATGCTTCCAGAAATATAACGCTTCTTTATCGCGTTTCAATTTAAAGTAAGCCAATCCTAAATTCAAATACCCGTTCACGTATCGTGGGTGTAAGGCAGTGGCGTGTTTTAAATATCCGATGCCCTTATATAAACAACGCTGACGTGGTGTTAAATTTTGTTTATCAGAATATTTTTCGGTTTCAAGAGTAGTATTGATCTCGTCTTTATTTAAACCATTC
>JBGASH010000032.1:21285-22855 GCA_044229775.1 Bacteroidia bacterium | reverse complement strand
CCAGGAGGGGTCCATGTATAATTTAATCCTGCCGGTAATGAATTTAAATTAATGGTTGGAGTAGAGCAGGTTACCGAACCACCTGTAGAGGCAGAAACTACAGGAACGACCGTATTCACATTAGCAGCTATTGTAGCAATAGCCGAACAACTGTTAACCGGATCAAGAACAAGTACGGTATAAGTTCCGGCACCGGCACCAATTGCATTCTGTGAATTGACTCCCGAAGCTATTGAACTTCCACCGGGTGCCGTCCAGGTGTAATTCATTCCTGCTGGTAACGAATTTAAATTAACGGTTGTGGTATTACAGGTTATAGAACCAGTGGTACTAGCGTTAGCAATTAGAACGGTGGCCGAATTATTTGCTGTAACCGTTGCAACGGCCGAACAACTATTAACCGGATCAAGAACAAGTACGGTATAAGTTCCACTTCCTTGCCCAATGGCGGTTTGCGTATTTACACCCGATAAAATAGTACTTCCACCTGGCGCGGTCCAGGTATAATTCATACCCGCCGGTAGCGAACTTAAATTAATAGTGGTGGTAGAGCAGGTGATAGATCCGGATGTAGAAGCAGAAGCCACAGGAACAGTTGTATTTACATTTGCCGCAACGGTAACAATATCCGAACAACTATTAACCGGATCAAGAATAATGACAGTGTAAGTTCCTGCTCCTTGTCCAATAGCGGTTTGCGTATTTACACCCGATAAAATAGTACTTCCTCCAGGTGCCGTCCAGGTGTAATTCAATCCTGCAGGCAAGGAACTTAAATTGATGGTAGTGGTAGAACAGGTAATAGATCCCGATGTGGTAGCAGAACCAATAATGGTTGTTGTATTTACATTAGCGGCAACAACAGCTGTGGCTGAACAACCATTCACAGGATTCATGATGGTAACGGTGTAGACACCTGCTCCTTGTCCGACAGCATTTTGTAAAAATACACCAAACGCAATGGAGCTTCCGCCAGGCGGATTCCATGTATATGACATACCAGCAGGTAAAGAGTTTAAGCTTATTACATTATTAGCGCAGGTAATGGAGCCACTGGTAGAGGCACTCGCCGCTGGAGCTGTTGTGTTGACATTAGCGGCTATGGTAGCAATTGCTGAACAGCTGTTAGCTGGATCGAGAATGGTAACGGTGTAAGTCCCTCCCCCTTGTCCGATCGCATTCTGTGAATTAATTCCTAAAACGATTGAACTTCCACCAGGTGCGGTCCAGGTATAATTCATGCCGGCGGGAAGTGAATTCAAATTAACAGTAGTGGTTACACAGGTTACAGAGCCCCCCGTTGATGCTGAAACAATTGGAACGGTTGTATTAACATTAGCTGCTACGGTGGCCACTGCAGAACATCCGCTAACAGAGTTTAAAACAAGTACGGTGTAAGTTCCAACACCAGAACCTACCGCATTTTGTGAATTAACGCCCGAAACAATGGAACTTCCGCCTGGTGCGGTCCATGTATAATTCATTCCTGCCGGTAATGAATTTAAATTGATCGTGGTAGTATTACAGGTTATTAGGCCGCTTGTTGAAGCATTTGCTACTAATACAGCAG
>JBGASH010000032.1:9506-21249 GCA_044229775.1 Bacteroidia bacterium | reverse complement strand
AGCGGCTACTGTTGCAATGGCCGAACAACTATTAACAGGATCAACAATAGTTACGGTATAAGTTCCAATACCTGAACCAATCGCGTTCTGTGAGTTGACGCCCGATACAATAGAGCTTCCGCCAGGTGCAGTCCAGGTGTAATTCATACCCGCCGGAAGAGAACTTAAATTGATGGTTGTGGTAGAACAGGTAACCGAACCTGTTGTGGAGGCAGAGGTGATAGGAACAACAGTGTTTACATTTGCGGCAACTACAGCTGTGGCTGAACAACTATTAACAGGATCAAGTATGGTTACAGTATAAGTTCCAGCACCTGAACCAATAGCCGTTTGCGTATTAACGCCCAACACAATTGAGCTTCCACCGGGAGCGGTCCAGGTATAATTCATACCAGCCGGAAGGGAATTTAAATTTATAGTAGTAGTAGAACAGGTTACCGAACCGGTTGTAGAAGCAGAAGTGATAGGAACAATCGTATTTACGTTAGCGGCAACTGTGGCTACCGCCGAACAACCGTTCACCGAATTTAGGATCATAACGGAGTAAGTACCTCCGCCTTGTCCAATGGCGTTCTGAGCAAATGTTCCAAAAATAATTGAACTACCACCGGGAGCGGTCCAGGTGTAGGTCATACCCGCCGGTAATGAACTTAAGTTAATAGTATTGGTACTACAGGTAATTGAACCGGTAGTTGAGGCAGAAGCAACAACTGCCGTAGTGTTTACGTTAGCAGCAACGGTTGCCACCGCCGAACAACCATTCACCGAATTTAAGATGGTAACGGAGTAAGTCCCTCCCCCTTGCCCAATGGCGTTTTGTGTGTTGGTGCCCGAAACAATAGAGCTTCCACCGGGTGCGGTCCATGTATAATTCATGCCTGACGGTAACGAACTAAGGTTAATGGTGTTTGTTGAACAAGTTATAGAACCGCCCGTTGAAGCTGAGGCGCTAGGTGTTGTGGTGTCAACGTTTGCTGCAACTGTTGCTATCGCCGAACAGCCACTAACCGAATTTAAAACAAGAACGGTATAAGTTCCGGCCCCCGAGCCTACGGCGTTCTGCGAATTAACACCAGATGAAATAGAACTTCCACCGGGTGCGGTCCAGGTGTAATTCATACCTGCCGGTAATGAACTTAAGTTAACAGTGGAGGTATTACAAGTTATAGAACCCGAAGTAGAGGCGCTTGCTACTAACACAGCAGTGGAAGTATTAGCGGCTACTGTTGCAATGGCCGAACAACTGTTAGCTGGATCAAGTATGGTTACAGTATAGGTTCCAACACCTGAACCAACCGCGTTCTGTGAATTGACACCTGATACGATTGAACTTCCACCGGGCGCTGTCCATGTATAATTCATACCGGCAGGAAGTGAACTTAAGTTGATAGTAGTGGTTGAACAGGTAACAGAACCCGAAGTAGAGGCAGAAGCGATAGGAACAGTTGTGTTTACATTAGCAGCAACCGTTGCCACCGCCGAACAGCCGTTCACTGAGTTTAAGATGGTAACGGAGTAGGTCCCTCCCCCTTGTCCAACGGCATTCTGTGAATTAACTCCAGATGAAATAGAACTTCCGCCTGGAGCAGTCCATGTATAAGATAAACCAGCTGGCAACGAACTTAGGTTAATAGTAGTGGTTGAACAGGTAATAGAACCGGATGTAGAAGCAGAAGCAACAACCACTGTTGTATTAACGTTAGCAGCCACCGTTGCTACCGCCGAACAGCCGTTCACCGAATTTAGAATGGTAACGGAGTAAGTCCCTCCCCCTTGTCCAATAGCGTTTTGAGCAAATGTTCCGAAAATAATGGAACTTCCACCCGGAGCAGTCCAGGTGTAGGTCATACCCGCCGGTAACGAATTTAAGTTGATGGTATTGGTACTACAAGTAATAGAGCCAGTTGTTGAAGCGGAAGCAATAACCGGCGTAGTGTTTACGTTGGCAGCAACGGTTGCTACCGCCGAACAACCGTTCACCGAATTTAAGATGGTAACGGAGTACGTCCCTCCCCCTTGCCCAATGGCGTTTTGTGTGTTGGTGCCCGAAACAATAGAGCTTCCACCGGGTGCGGTCCAGGTATAATTTAATCCTGCCGGTAGCGAATTTAAATTGATGGTATTGGTACTACAAGTAATGGAACCACCGGTTGAAGCGCTGGCAGCAGGAACAGTAGTGTTAACATTAGCCGCTACGGTAGCGATAGCCGTACAGCTGTTTGACGGATCAAGCATTAATACGGAGTAAGTACCGGCGCCTTGTCCTATAGCGTTTTGCGAATTTACTCCCGACAAAATAGAACTTCCACCCGGTGCCGTCCAAGTATAGCTCATTCCGGCAGGAAGCGAATTTAAATTTATAGTAGTAGTGTTACACGTTATGGATCCGGTAGTGGATGCACTTGCCGCTGGTGGTACGGTATTCTGAACAACAGAAACGATGCCCGGGGTAGAAGTACAACCAGCGGCCGAGACGACGATCAGTGAATAAGTACCGGCAACGTTAACTGTTGGATTGGCGGTAGCTCCACCGGCAACGATGCCCGGACCCGACCAGGAATAAGTTCCGCCACCGGAACCTGATAAAACAGTGGTCGTTTGGGCACAGGTTATTGTTTGTGTTGACCCGGCATTGGCAATTGGTAATGCAATTACGGTAAAAGTAACTTGAGCAGTAGCGGTAACTGCGCATGCATCCGTAACAAAACAATAGAGCGTATAATTACCTGCTGTTGTTGGTGAAGTGATGGAAGCCGGACTACCCGTTCCTTCAACAGGAAGTCCGCTACTGTTAAAGCTCCAGGTTATCGTGTGAGTTGGAACTCCCCATTGTGATCCGTTAGTTGTTGCAGTAAAAGTTCCTCCAGCGCAAACCGTATTTGATGAAATGGTAAACGGCGTTCCTGAGTTAGTAAAAGCCACTGATTGTCCTTCAACCGTAACGATCCACGAGGTGTTAAGTGTATAATAACGCAACGTTGAACAAACGCCTGATAATTGTGAGCAATCGATGTTCTTCACTGAAAACGGAACCACAGTTGGTGAACAGGCAGGAACAAAACAAGTGGCCAGATTTGGCACCGAAATATTAGCCCCTGTACAAGTACCTGAAAGTGGCGAACCACAACTCCACCAGGCATTAGCCGAAGTAGGATTTTCGCCACAAGGCCCCACCATTCGGAAGCCTGCTTTTTGCATTTGATTTCCTGCGGTGGCAACATATTGCAACGACCATAAAACATTTGTAATGGTTGCGCAACAAGGGAAATTCACATTCAAAGGTCCGCCTACGCAATAAGCCGACGAGTTTCCGCAAAAACCATTTCCGGGCGCGTAATCGGTAAAACCTATATTACCTGCTGCCCAGGTATTTGTTCCGGTAACCAATGGATCAACCGTAACAGGATAAATGGTGTTTTGATTGGAAAGCCATTTTGCATTTACCATGGCGGCGATAAAATACGTATTGCCGGTTTTTCTTATTCGGTAAACCGAATTTTTTGCATCAATAGGATTTGAACTTGCATCTGAAACAATGACTTGTCCCCATCGGGCCACTTCTGTTCCCGAAAATTCTTTTATTAATTTCAGATCTCCCGACCAATAACCTTCTGGGGTAGAAAAATTCCCACTGATGCTGTCTTTTACAATTTTATATCCGGTAGGAATTACGACTTCGTCTTCAAATGCCATCCATCCGTTGTTGGAAGGTAAAACAGGAAGTGCCGATAAAATGAAATTGGTCTTTATACTGCCCCGGTTAAAGATCACAGTTCTGTTTATACCGGGCCACGCATTGGTAGTTAAAGCCCCATCATCTCCAACCGAAGTGTTGCTTAAGTTGATGTTTCCTAATAAAGGCGTTTCGCCCGATGGATCGATGTAATAAACTTTAGGATTAGAATTTATAACAAGATCAAATGTGCTAAGTTTTATAGAAGCAGTTCCTGTACCAATATCTAATAATGTTGGCATAGGTTGATCAGGTGCATAGTAAGTATTTGCTTTTGTAGGATGCGGATGAAGTCTCGGATCAATAGTGATCAAATTATTATTCGCGTCTTTATAATGTAAACCGCCGTATCCCTTTTGTACATAAAAGATTTTTCCGTCCGATCCGTTCTTCACAAAATAACGGGAACTATCGGTTCGTTTATCCAGTTGCTCGAAACAATTATCAAGGTGTGCATTGTAAGGGAGTATGTCGAATTCGATGAGAACGAAATTTTTCAGGTGTTTTAGAGAGTAATTCCTTTGTCACCGAACGTTGCACTTGTGCAAAAGAGGAGAAATTATAAACTTGAGGTTGCATTTCATCCTGAGCAAACAGTACACCTGAAAATACCGCAAAAGAACTGACACCAAAAATTATTCGTTTTTGGAAAAAAAGGAATGACAAGAAATTATTTAAAAACACTTTCAATCTATGTCTTAATTTTTTACGCCTTCTTAATGAGGAAAACGTTATTTGAAAAATAAATGAAAGTGTGACAATGTAAATTTTTAAACATAAAATAATAGTTTTCGACTAACTAATGTAATGAATTTAATCCGCAAATCAAAAGAAAAGAAGCGCAACTTACCAGTATTAATTCATGGCGAATAATCTTTTTTTTGCTTAAAATTCGTCGACAATTTTAATTGATTTGTCGATAAAAATAACTTATTGAGCAATTTTAAATTTCGCCCAAAATGGTCGCTTTTAAAGTTGCGATGAGAAAAAAAATGGATCAATTTTTATTTCTTAAATTCATTAAATCAAAATAAAATTATGATACCATTTCAAATTACAACCTGGGATAATTTACCTGCTGTAAACCAACCGGCCGCTAAAGGTTTAGCAATAATTAAGACGCTGGAACTTGCCGGCCTAAGAATAAGGATGGTCGAATATTCGGCAAATTATGAAGCCGATCATTGGTGCGAGAAAGGACATATTGCTTATTGTATTAGTGGCGAGTTGTTAATTGAACTATTAAATGATAAAAACTGTTCTTTAAATGAAGGTGCCTCGTTTGAAGTGTCGGATAATATGAGTTCACACAAAGTTTATTCAAAAAAAGGCGCTAAACTGTTTATAATTGACGGTGAATTCCTTCAATCGACACATAAAAAATAGGGCAGTTATCTCATACATAAATTCGCTTTTTTATTTTGCATAAAGTTGATGGTATTTTTTTGCAGATCCACACCATTTTTGTACTTTTAGTTGTTATTCAGGTTAAACAACTTATTATGATAAGAGCTTATTCGAGTGCCGATAAAGAAAAACTGCTTGAAATATTTAAGCTTAATGTTCCTAAGTTCTTTGGTGGCGAAGAACTAGCGGATTTTGAGAATTATTTAAAAAAATATTCCGACACCTATTTCGTTTTTACTGAAAAAGAGAAAATTATTGGTGGAGGCGGCTATCATTTTAGTGATAATAAAACCATGGCCCGCATCTCTTGGGACCTGCTTCATCCAACGGCGCAGGGAAAAGGATTTGGAAAGCAATTATTAAAACATTGTATTGATAAAGCGATTGCCGAGCAGTCGGTAAAAAAATTAGTGGTATGGACCTCTAATCAGGCGCACCAGTTTTATGGCAAATTTGGTTTTGAACTTCAGCGAACCAAAAAACATTACTGGGGTAAAGATCACGATCTGTATGTGATGCAAATGGCGGCCAAGAAATAATATTTTCTATAGGCGAATATTATTCCTTTAAAATTCAATATCCCCCTTTTTGAGTGATGAACTTCGGGCTTTTATATTATAGCTTTGTTATATAGCTATTAGAATCCTTATCTTTAAATTTATTTTCTTTAGCACCAATGATCAAAAAAAGCCTTTTCATATTTTGTTCGGTCCTTTTTTTCTGTTCGGGTCACGCGCAGAAATACAATTTTGTGAACTGGACCGTGGAAGATGGCTTAATGCAATCGCAAGCCTCTTATTTATGTCAGGACGATTATCACCAGTTATGGATAGCTACCTTGGGAGGCGTTTGCCGCTTTGATGGTAAATCCTTTAAAGGATATACCATGCAAGACGGATTGTTATCCAATCACGCTAACGTGGTTTGCAATGATGGTAAAGGAAATTTGTGGATCGGTACGGCTTACGGGATATCTGTATTTAACGGAAGTGTTTTTAAAAATATTAAATTAACGGGCGCACCGGTTAACAACGTTAGCCGGATCCAAACTTATAATGAAGATATTTATGCTATTGCCGATGCGCGTTTATTCTCCATTCACAATTATATTCCCCAAAAGGTATTCATTTCAAACGACACCAACGAACGGGTGGCTGCGCTTTGTAAAACGGCGACAAAACAATTGTTAGCATTGGTAAATAAGAAGGGATTATTTAAATTAGAGGGAAACACCTGGAAGCAGATCATTGTGAATGATCCGGATAAAATTTTGAACTTTCGCGACATTTACATTACCAAAGCAAATGACACGCTTATAGGAACAAATGCCGGATTATATAAAATAAAGAACGGCAGTTTTCAAAAACAAGAATTAAATAAAAATTTTGATAATGCCATCGTCCAAAACATCACCGAAGATTCAAATAATTCTATATGGATAGGCACCAATAGCGGGGCTTATAAGATCAACCGCAATGGTATAATTCACTTTAACGCTAAGAACGGTTTAACTGATAATTCGGTGTTTCATATTATTGCCGATAGCGAAAATAATCTATGGTTTGCAACAGATGCCGATGGGATCTTTAAGTACCGCGAAAACATGTTTACCTATTATGATAAAATTTCGGGTCTTACCAATCCAAGCATCATGGGAATTGTTAAGACCGGTAAAAACGAAGTTTATGCCGCAGGATATGGCGGTGTGCTGCATAAAATAACTAAAGAGAATACGATCGAATCAATAAAAGAAAGTGATCCTGAATTAAGCAACAGTCGTATTAATTGTTTGTTCGCCGACGATAAGGATAATATTTGGATTGGGACTGTTGGTAACGGCGTTTGGAAATATAATTCAACTACCGGGTTAAAAAAAATCAAAGGCGATGCCGAACCATCACCACGCACGATCACTTTTATTTTTTTAAGATGCTAACGCTAATTTGCTGATAGCATCGCCAACAGGACTTTTTATTTTGAATGGGAACGAGCAATTTGTACGAGTAAATTCGGTGCAAAATGCTGTGAATTGTTTGCTTAAGTTGGATGATAATACCATTTTGGCCGGAACACAAAACGGGGTTTTTATTTTAACAAAAGAATACAAATACGTTGAGGTGAATAAAAAGGAATTTTCGAACTCGGCGGTATTATGTATGGCCAAAAACAATAATACCATTTGGTTAGGAACCACCAGTAAAGGTGTATTGTGCTGGAATATCAAATCGGGTAATATTTATAATTACAGTAAAAAGGAAGGTCTGCCAAACGACTTTGTGTATTTTATTGATGTGAATGAAAAAAATCAGGCATTGATCGGAACCGGTTACGGTATTACCGATCTGGTGATCGATACGAATGGAAATATAACGAAGCTCAGAAATTACGGCCAACCCGACGGATTAATAGGGATGGAGTGTAATAATAATTCGGTTCTAAGAGCAAACGATTCTACTTTTTGGTTTGGTACTGCCAAAGGATTGTTTCATTATGATCCTTATGCTGAAAGTGTAAAATTAAGCTCACCTTTTATTTTGTTAAAATCGGTAAAGTTGTTTTCTGAAGACATAAAAGATAGTAGTTTATATTCGGGAATCAGTTCATGGTTCAATGTTCCCGATAATTTACGTTTGGCACACGATCAAAATAACGTCACCTTCGAATTAGGTTCGGTGTATTTTACCAATCCCAACGATGTTTTATATAAATACAAACTAGAGGGTTTGGGTCGACCCGAATAAGTAACCTATAAAGGTACCATCAACTATTCGGCTTTACCTCCCGGAAAATACATTTTGAAAGCGCAGGCCATTACTAAGAGCGGTAGAGCCTCTTCAAATATCATTACCTATCCCTTCGAAATAAAAAAAGCCTTTTATCAAACTACGCCCTTTCAGGCACTCGTAGTTATTTTACTGATGGCTTTTGGCGCATTAATGATGTATGTGATCGCCCGGCGCAAACAAAATCAGGCTAAATTACTACAGAAGATACGTGAAGAGGAATTTAATAAACTACGTCAGAGAACGGCGGAAGATTTTCATGATGAGATGGGAAATAAGTTAACCCGCATTTCGGTTCTTGCCGACATTTTAAGATCAAAAGTAAATGGCGCGCCAACCGAAACAACTAATTTGATCGAGCAAATAAAAGATAATACGGGCGCTCTTTACACCGGTTCGCGCGATATCATTTGGTCGCTTAACGCACAAAACGATGGTTTACCCGAAATAATCGATCGGGTTAATGAAAAAGGTGTAGAGCTTTTTGAAGAGACCAATATCGAATTTAAATTCAATCATAACATCTCAAAAACAAGCGATTTAAAGTTGAAGTTGGATTACAGTCGTAATTTGATCATGATCTTTAAAGAAGTTTACAATAATATTTTAAAGCATTCGCAGGCAAAGAGGGTAGAAGTGGATATTGATCTTCAGCCGGATAATAATTTATTAGTAGTGGTAAACGATAACGGTCAGGGATTCAATGCTACCGTTTCTCACAAAGGAAATGGTTTAAAGAACATACAGAACCGCGTTAACCGTTTGAATGGCGATCTCGAATTATCATCCGAAACGGCACAAGGAACAAAAATAAAAATGACCTTAAAAAATCTATTCGAAAATGGAAGTAAAAAATAAAATAAGCGTTGCTATTATCGAAGATGATAAAACCATACGCGAAGGCTACAGCTACCTCATTAATTCCAATCCAAATTACCAGGTTATTAAAACCTATTCAAACGCAGAGGAAGCCTTATCGGATCTACCGGAAGCAAAACCGGATGTTATTTTATTGGATATAGAATTGCCGGGCATTAATGGCATTGACGCTATTCCCAAAATAAAGAACATTTTGCCAAAGGTTTACATTATCATGTTAACGGTTTACGATAATGAAGATACCGTGTTTAAAGCGTTAGTAAAAGGGGCATCGGGATATCTTACCAAGAACAGCAATACCGAAAAGATAACCGACGCCATACAGGAGGTAATAGATGGTGGCGCCCCAATGACAATGAATATTGCGAAGATCGTTATCAAATCCTTCCATAAAAATCAAAATACACCTCTTACCAAACGCGAAACAGAAATTTTAGAGCAAATTGCCAATGGAAAAAGCAGAAGCAAGATCGCTAAAGAAATGTTCATTGACCTTGAAACGGTAAAATCTCACTTAAAAAATATTTACTCAAAACTCAATGTACACTCGCGCGAGGATGCGATCAAAGAAGCCAAAACCAACAAGTATATTTGATTCGTCGAAACTGAAAAGCAGGACTAAATCCATTTAACAAATTTGTTGAAAACGGGCTGAAATGTTTAAAAACCTTGCTGATATGCAAGCAAGATTTCATTCACTCATTCATTTTAAAGTTTCACTCATTGCCGCTCCAATTCCATTGCTTTTTAGGAATTATTTAAGTTTCTTTGTTAAAACACATCGCATGAAGAAAACTGCCCTTAGTCGATTATTTTCCTCAATTAGTCGAACCTCTTTTTTGATCGTTTTAGGCCTCCTTTTTTTTATTTCCTGTAAGAAAAAAGATCCAAAAGTTGAGTTGGTTGAAAACAACAACGCCCCGTATTACGATAAGATCGATTCTATCACTATTCAAAATTATGTGAACAGGTTATTTATCGACCTGGTAGGAAGAGAAGCTTTTGATAGCGAACTAAAAGCCGAAACGGATAAATTAAAAGCCGATAACCTCGCGTTCTCTACCCGTGAAGCCCTGATCTTAAAGTTGCAGACTGACCCCACTCATCGTCTTGGCGATTCTTCCTATCAAATAGCCTATCATAAACAGATCTATAATTTGTTAACAGTAAGATTATGCGAAGGATTTGGCGAAAACGATTTCTTATATTATAAAGGCCTTAACGATTTTGGTGTGTTGATCGATTCAACATTACATAATATGGCTGGCTACTATCAGGGAAAACTTATTTCAAAACAATTGTACGATGCCGCTGAGGCCCGTTGGCTTTATATGAAAGATTCTATTGATATCTCTGATTATTGTACGATCCTTATAAATAATTACCTCACGTTCACGAAAACCGATTCGTATATGGGTAACGAGGATAATACTATTAAATATACGTTCAACGACCTTTTAATGCGTCCGTATACGGCATACGAATTCAGTGTGGCCCGCCCAATGATATTAGATGGTGCTTCGGGTGTTTTACTTGGAAAATCAGGCCATAGCAAAGGCGATTATTTTTACATCATTACTCACGATAAAGAATTTTTTGAATGTACCATTCGCTGGTTATATAAAACCTTCCTGGCAAGAGAGCCAAGTGTAGAAGAGATCATGGGTCACATGAACACCTTTATGATTGATAAGGATATTAAGAAAATTCAACGTGCAATTTTAAAAACAGACGAGTATGCAAATTTCAAATTTAATTAAGCGGCCGGGCCTTATTGCTGTTGCGGCTTTAATGCTGTTCAGTTTTTCTTCTTGTAAGAAAAAGAACAATACCACCTACGATTACGGTGTTAACACGGTAGATGTGTTACCAAACAACGTGAATAAAACGCGTCTTAAAACCACCGATCAGTATGTGGCAATTTTGTACGCTAACTTGTTTCAAAAAGCCCTTTCTTCCAATCAGCTTTTTGAGATCTCTAACTGTTTTGAATCGGTAGGTGATCAAATTCTGGCACGCCAGATACTGATCGCCAACCTTATGAAAAAAACGGGCGTTATCATTCCGTCCGACGCGCAAATGAAAGCCGATCTTCCAAAATTCATTGAGGATACTTATGTGAGATTTTATGTAAGAACCCCAACTGAAACAGAAAAAGAATATTTAAAACAAATGATTCTGGGCGATCCAAATATCACGGCTGAGCTGGTGTACTTTGCTTTCGCGCTTTCTAACGAATATATGTATTACTAAAATTATAACGCTATAAAATGAAAAGAAGAGATTTTATAAAAAAGGCGGCTTTAACCACAGCGGGAGCTTTGGTGTCTCCATACATTTTGCCTTCTGGCAGATTGTTCGCAAAAACCGGCGGACTTCAAAGAGCAGGCCATGTGGTTTTAGTAATGTTCGCTGGTGGCGTTCGTGCTCAGGAATCGATAGAGCAGGGGTACTTGTATAAAGGACAAGGAATAAAATATCCTTCAAAATTCGGTAACCTTAATACTGTAAACGCCACCGGAAATATTATGCCAAATATTTTCACCGGTAGTGCTCCTAATCCAAATCTTACAAAGATCGTTTACGGTTCAGGCGCCAATGGTTCAACACCTATCCCTCCGGTATTAACCGCCGGAAATGAACTTCAAGCCAGAGGAACACTTTTTAAAGAAATAAAAAGTTACACCGGTGGACACTATGGTGGATGGGTAAACCTTTTACAAGGTAACGCCGTTGCTTCGCAAGGTTTAAAACAAAAACCGATCTATCCAACAATTTTCGAATATGTAAGACGCCATCTCGGAGAAAAAGCGACAAAAGTTTGGTTTGTGGGTAATGGTATTGGCGCTTCTATACCGTTATTGAATTATAGCGATCATCCCGATTATGGTTCTAAATATGGCGCTAACTTTTTTGCACCCCTTACCACTTTCGGTATTCC
>JBGASH010000032.1:0-9472 GCA_044229775.1 Bacteroidia bacterium | reverse complement strand
TATCGGCCATCTATAAAATGAAAGGCTTTTTAGATAACAGCTTTTTAAATGTTGGAAAACCTTTACCGGATCTTAAAAATACGGATGCTGAGAAATACGACATTCAGCAATTCATGAAACTAATGTATACCAAAACCCACGGCGGTTCGGTTTCTAAACCTCCGGGAGCGGGTAACGGTGACGCCATGACTATCGGTTACGCAGCTGAGGTGATGGATTGGTTCAAACCAACATTAACTGTTGTTAACCTTAGCGCTGTGGATACTTGTCACCAAAATTATACAGGCTATTTACAAAATTTACATGCCGCCGACCATTCGGTAGGATGGCTTTGGGATAAGATCCAAAATATTAATGGTATGAAAAATGATACCATTATGATCGTTACTCCTGAGTGCGGACGCGACTTTAATCCAAACCCAATCCAGGATACTGCTAATGGTTTCTATTCTTACGATCACTCTGATTCTAACTCTCAACGTTCGTGGTGTTCATTGATCGGTGGAGATATTCCTGCCGGTCAAAGTTTTGGCGATCCTAATAATGTTATGGGTTTAACTACTAACGTTGTTCCAACCATTGCCGATATTTTAGGGATAAAGTCAGATGTCGTTGGCGCTAACTTTTTAGCGTCCGGAACAAAATCATTTTATGAATACTGGTAGAAAAAAGAATCTTGCTATGAAAAGAAGTTTTTTAGTTATCTCTTGTGTTATCGGTTCTTTTGCTACAATAGTTTTACTCTCGTGTAAAAAAGATGTACAAGCACCGGCCAATCCGTTTGATGATCCGTCAATACAAAAACCGGCTCCTACACCAAGTGGATATAATCCCTCAGCTACATCGTTTGAATATATTTATGATCACGTGTTCCGCCCAACTTGTGCTAACTCTAATTGTCACGATGGCGCTTTTGAACCCGACTTCAGAACATTGAACAGCGCGTACAATACTTTAATTTATGCGCCTTTGGTTTTAAGTCCGGTGAGTCCGCATTACGATTACCGTGTTACTCCCGGAAACGCTAACGCTTCTATGATCGTTCACCGTTTAACGCAGCAACCGTGGGCCGCGTTAGGACAAGGACGTATGCCATTTAGTGATATGAACTGGATGGATAATAACGGAACGTACATTCAAAACATTATCGACTGGATCAATCAGGGTGCTAAAGATATTTATGGCGTTGCTCCAACATTAGGAAATAAAAATCCGAATACGTTCGGACTGGAAATTTGTCCTGGTGGTAATAACACGCCTTTCAATCGTTCAAAATATATTGAAGTGCCATTGGGTAATATTGGTTCGGTTGATCTTTGGACCTATATTGTGGATGATTCTACCGCAGTTCAAAATTTGTCGCCTACACAGGTAAAATTCTCTTTGAAGCGTTATGACTTTAGCGCGGCCGTTACGCAAAACCTTACTTACGATCCAAACGGAAATACCTATCAGGATATCACCAGTACCTCTAACGTAAAGTATACGCATAAGCTTTCTGGTTTTAATTTATCAAGTGTTAGAACCGATACCGGTTATGTTTTTGTGAGAACGTATGTTAAAGATCCTCACCACTCAATTCCGGCCGAAACACCTAACAACGGTTCAATTTATTATTCTGATTATTTTGTAATTAAAGTGATCCCATAGTCATGATACACACTTTTAAAAACATAGCATTGGTTATTGTTGCATCGTCGCTGTTGGCGGGATGTAAGAAAAAATCAGTACCCATTCCTGATCCTACACCAAGCATCGAATTTGTAAGCATCACGCCGGCTAATCCTAAGGAATATGTTGACGTGATCCTTATTAAATTTAAGTACAAAGATGTGAACGGAGATCTGGGCGATTATTCACCTGATGAACAATCACTACAGGTTAAAGATAGCCGAGTACTTAATCCGGATAATTACCACGTTAAACCGTTGGCCCCGCCTTCGGATAAAGATATTCCTATTGAAGGTGAGATCGAAGTTAAACTTAATAGTTTATTTTTATTAGGAAGCGGAAATACTGAGATAACTACACTTACTTTTAAAATAAAAGACCGCGCCGGAAACTGGAGCAACGAAGTTACTTCACCACAAATCACCATCAGTAAATAAGTATTTTGTTGAGGCGGTATAAAATAATTGCGGCGTTCCTGATCTTTACAGCACTTTGTGTAACGTCTTTCTCGCAGATCCCTACTTACAACATGAACACTCAAACGGTTACCGCATGCCGTGCTAAGTTCTATGATGATGGCGGACCTTTCAATCCCTATACGTTTAAATCAAACAATTCAACAACAACTTATACCTTTTCTATTTTTGCCGGTAGTGCGGTTACCATGACCTTTGCCAACGTGGCCATCGATTTTGGTGATTATCTTTTTATTTTTGACGGAAAGGATGTATCCTCACCAACACTTGGTATCTATACCAACGTTCCCTTCAATGCGCCACCAGTTAGTATAACTGCCTCTAGCGGAAGTATGACGTTGATGTGGTTTGAAGACGGTGCTTCTGTAAAAGCGGGATGGCTTGCCGGTTGGACGGCCTCTGTCACACCACCAATCACACCGTCAGTGGTAATGTCGCCCACTGCTAATTGTGGTTCTACCGTACTTACATTAACAACTACTAATGGTGTAGCCTGCGATTCCGTTAAAGCAAAATATTTTATTGTATCCGGACCAATGTTCCCGGGTGTTACAACCGCCACGCCTTTAAATTGTAGCGCCTCAACGGCAGGTACTTGTACCTCTATTAAATTAACACTAACAAACCCGCTCAGTAAAAACTGTACCTATACTGTTAACTCCACTTTATTCATTGTAGCCAATTGTGATAGTGTATTCAAGTATCCCAATAATATAAATACGTTTTCGGTGGCCAATTGTCCCATTACGGCAAGTATTAACGCGCAGCCATCGGCAACCGTTTGCAGCGGCGGTTGTGCTACCCTCACGGCTATACCCGAAGCCAGTTGTTTAAATTTTACGTATCTATGGAATACAGGAGCAGCAGTTGCGGGACCCGTCGTCGTCTGTCCAACTATTACAACGGTGTATTCGTGTACACTAACGGAGACCACCTCTCTGGCAACTGCTGTTGTTACAAGAACTATTTATGTTTTGGATCCTAAAATCACAGCACTAGCAAGTAACAGTGTTTGTCAGTCGGCCGGGCAATTTAATTTTTCGGCAACGCCACCGGGTGGGGCATGGAGTGGACCGGGTATTACCAATACTTTAACCGGAGCATTTAACCCGTATGTTTCGGGGCCCGGAACATTTACTGTTAAATATACCATTGGAACTTGTTACGATCAGTATACTATTACCGTTCTCGCTATTAACGCGGGTAACAACGACGCCGCTTGTTTGGGCGGTCCGCAATTTACGGTAACCGGTGGTTTACCTGGTGGGGGCACATGAACAAGCGTTCCGCCAAATATTACACCAACGGGTGTTTTCACACCAACGGCTATTGGAACATATACGGTTACCTATTCTGTTGGACCGTGCACACAATCAAAAATGGTTTATGTAAATACCCTTTCAGTTTCGGCAACAACGTATTCCATTTGTATGTCTAAGTGGTACGACTATCTCGGATTTATGGTATCGCCTCCCGGCGGAAGATTTTACGGTAATGGTATTGTTAATAGTGTGAATGGACAATTTGATCCAACGGTCGCAGGTCCGGGTAATTCTATTATTACGTATTCATTGGCCAATGGTTGTCAGGGTACTTTTCAGGTACATGTGTGGCCAATTTACGCCGTGCCTATTGCTACCACTTGCCCTGGCCATCTTCCTTTTCTTGTACCTGCTGCTACACCTACTAACGGTGTGTGGACGGGTACTGGTATTACCAATTCGGTTACGGGAATGTACGATCCAAGTATTGGTGGAGTAAATACGCACACCGATATTTTATTGTTTACCGATCCAACCAATAATTGTCAGGATACAACCGTAATGTGCGCTATCAGAACCGATATCGCTAAAGACAGTTTATTCTTCTGTAACGATAACGATTCGGTAAAGGTCAGCGACTATAATTATTTGAACTATACGCCGAGCTTCGGTATTTGGACCGGCCCAAGTGTGGTACTACAAGGCGGTTTTTACTATTTTAAACCTAAAGTTGCCGGGGTAGGGGTTCACACCGTTTATTACGATATTAATCAATGCAAGGATTCAATTAAAATGGTGGTGTATCCGGCAAAATTACCGGGATACGACTCTACGGTCTGCAGCACTCACCCTCCATTCATTGTGGCGCCAATGCCGCCGGGTACTACCTGGTCGGGAACAGGTATCACCAATACTGTAACCGGTTTATTTGATCCGAGTGTAGTAGGTACCGGAAGCTTTAATATTGTTTATACCAATAAAGGCGGCTGTACCGATACCATTGTTATGACCGTTTACAATTATCAGGCGGCAAAGATCTCCGGACTTGCAAATACCTATTGCTATAAGAACCTGGATATTCCTTTTAGTCTTGTTCCTGCGGGTGGTACACTAACCGCAACAGGCAACGTTACTACAGCGGCCACCAATGGTACTTTTAATCCGTCATCGGCCGGCTCGGGTACCTTCCAGTTAAAATACGCCTTTGGTAATGGCATTTGTTATACATCCGATTCTATTAAAATAAGTGTTTATCCTCAGTTAACTACTACTACCAGTATTTCTAACGACACTATTTGTTTGGGTAACTCTTCCTTCTTAAAGGTGGGTGGTGCCGGAGGTCTTCCTACCGTTATACAATATACTTATTCGTGGAGCCACGGCATGTTATCGCTCAATAATCAGATCGTTGTTCCTAATACTACCACAATATATACGGTGGTCACCAGCGACGGTTGTTCCGATCCGGTTACCGATACCTTCAGGGTATTTGTGGTACCGCAATTTTATCCCACACTTTCCACCAGTACTATTCAGTGTTACGGTGTGCCAGGCACCGCAGTGTTAAGCATAACGCCTCCCGGTAATTATTCGTATTCATGGAATAGTCAACCGGTTCAAACCACTGCAACGCTAACAGGCGTATCGGGTAAAAATTATCAGGTGCATATCCGAAATTTGGCTACGGGTTGTTCACGAGACACTTCTGTAAAAGTTCCGGGATATAACGCCATTAAAGCATTGTTCTCGCCAAATCCGAATTTAAGTTGCGTGCCGTTTAATGATAATTTGATCACCTTTATTGATCTTAGTAACGGGGCTGATAGCGGTTATTGGAATTTTAATGGCGCTATTGTAGCATACACGCCGGGCATTGCACCGCAATACCGCTTTAACGATCCGGGTTCGTTCAATGTAACGCTTAAAGTTTATAATAAAGGGATGTGTAGCGATATGAAATCCTTGTCGGTTTGTATTCTTTCGTCAAACGAAATATTCATTCCCGATATTTTCTCGCCTAACGGTGATGGGGCCAACGACGTGTTGTATGTAAGAGGTAACGCCATTAAAGAATTAAAATTCATTTTATACGATCGCTGGGGTGAAAAGGTTTTTGAAACACACGACGTTAATGTAGGATGGGATGGAACCTATAAAGGTAAACCGGTAGATCCCGCAGTGTATGCCTATTATGTTGAATTAACTACAGGCGACGATAAGAAAATAGTACAGAAAGGCGATATTACACTGATACGGTAATGGTGAAACATAAAAAACTCATAATAATTTTACTAATGCAAAGTGCTTTTTGTGCCATGGCGCAAGACGTTCACTTTTCGCAGTTTTATGAGTCGCCGGTTTTATTAAACCCTGCAAATGCCGGTGCCATGAATGCCGATATACGTTTAGCCTGTAATTACCGCAGCCAGTGGAAAACCGTTCTTAATCCTTACAATACCATGGCCACCACTGCCGATGCAAAAGTATTTAGAAGAGGAAAAGAAGGCAGTAATTATATGGGCATTGGTGTATCCGCTTATAGTGATAAGGCAGGAAAATCGAGTTTAAGCACGCAGCAAGCTAACATGATCGTAGCGTATAATGTTAGGCCAAGTAACAGAAGTAATTTTTCGGCAGGTGTTAACGCGGGGTTCTTTCAAAAAAATGTGAATGCCGCTAATTTAAGATGGGATGCCCAATTTGATGGAAAGAATTACGACGCCGGACTTCCTACAGGCGAGTTAAGCAGTTATCAAAAGGTATTTAAATTCGATCTTGGAGCAGGGGTGTTGTGGAGGTTCTACGACCGTTATAGTAATTTCAGGTTGGATCTTGGTGGCGCAATAACACATGTAACTCAGCCAAAAATTTCATTCTATAAAAAAGATCCTACCCTCAATATGAAATATACGGGACAAATGAACATGCAGATTCGCATACCGGATAAAGCCGTTTATATTTTACCGCAAGTGTTGTACGCTCAACAAGGACCCTATACCGAGATCGTAGCGGGTAGTATTGTGAAATATGTTTTGGGTGAAGATACACGCGATGGCGCTATCTTAAATACCTTTGCGTTGGTGTCGTCTACCATCGAGTTTGGCGCGTTTTACCGCGTTAAGGACGCGTTCATTTTCACCACCGCTATCGAATACAAACGTATGTTGTCAATTGGCGTAAGTTACGATCTTAACGTTTCTAAATTAAAAGTGGCCAGTAAACTAAGAGGTGGACTCGAGTTCTCCTTAGTGTATAAAGGTTTCTTCTCAGGTAAACCAATCGGGCACCATTCTACCGACTAATAATTCATCTAAAATACTTACGGAATTGTAAAATTGATCTGCGTTGAAACACTCGTAGTTCCTGTTGCATTAAGCGTAAATGTGGTATTACTTAAACTTACCCAGTCGCCGGTATTGATCGTGTTATTTCCATCTGCATCGTACATTGCGTAATAATAATAAATACCTGGATGCATGTAGTTGAATACAAAATCAAGATCGTTAGCGGCCAGGATGACATAACGCGACCGGTACTTCAAATTAGCAGCATTAAAAGTAAATCCAGAAAATAAGGGCTGTGTTGTTACGATCAAAAATACTTTTTTAGTAGGAGTAGGGGTATAGGTAGATAAAAAAGAATAGCCCGCTGTGGTTTGTCCTAAATACGGTTGATCGCTTTCGGGATAAACATCAGATGACAGAGAATAGTACACCGCCTCCTGCTGACCCTCAAAAGTGGTCGAGAAATTTTTGGTCATAACTTTTTTGGGAAAAGAAAAATTTGTCACTGCGGCCTGACAAGAAGTGGAATCCTGCAGTTTTGCACTCCAGGCCATATGTGACGTGGAGGTGGTTTGTGTATTTTTTTTGTTGGTGGCTGATCGTATATACAAACTATCGTTACTGAAAACGACCTCGGTGTAAGCCCTGTTCTTTCCTTTTAAGATCTCAACAAAGCGATAATAGGAATAGCCGGTATTTTCCTTAACGCTGTCGGCCATAAAATAAGATACACGCTTCATGCCTGCGAATGAACCGCCGTTCCTGAAAATAACCTTGTACTGATTATTATATAAGGCAATGAAGAATGACATGTGTATGTCGTTTAAGGTATCTAATTCGTTCTTGGAAGAAATTTGACTTTCTGAGATGGGCCTGAAATCAACGATCCACTCGGGGTAATTACCTAAGGGTGTGTTGGAAGTTACCGGACCATTCCAAATACCTTTTAGTTTTTTTAATACGCCATAACCCAACGTGTTTTCAATGTCGGCAGGAGTAACCGCGCCCGTAGTTGTAGTAGGTGTTTCTTCCTGTTCTTTGCCTTTTTTGCTTTTACACCCCGCAAGGAGGGCAAGAAGGACTAATGCTAATAGCTTTGTTTTCATTTCGCGTTAAAGAAATATAAATATAGCGAAAAAGCAAAAGTCAGCAAAGACTTCTTTTAGAACAAAAACAAAATAGCTTCTTAACGGCCATTATGCTAATAGGATAAAGTGGAGTTTGGTACCGATCGGGAAATATATTAAGAAGAGGATCGCTGGCTAACAGAATCTGTTGGGTCGGGACTAATATCAACGATGAGGGAGGGTTTATGTTGGCGGGCTATTTTTCATTCGTAAGATCAGTAATTAGTTTCTTTCGCACTTAACATTAGTTTTGGTTTACAGGCGTGTTGATGTTTATGGTTTCAGGATAAAATGTAACTACACCCGAGGTAATATCGTGAATGCCTCCCACAATGCCGGTTTTTCCTGATTCGATCAGTTCTTTTAAGATGGGACTCCTTTCTATTATGGATCTAACAGTTCGTTTCATATTAATGACAGCAACATTTTCAACGAAGGCATGATTGTTCGAATTACGATTTTCTTTTGTTGCGGTTTCCTGTTCAACAGCCGGCCGTATTTTTGTTAGTAAGGCGGTGAGATTTCCCATTTCCACATGATCACAGGCACCGCGAATGGCCCCGCATTTTGTATGGCCTAATACCACAATGATCTTAGAGCCGGCAACTTTGCAACCAAATTCCATGCTGCCCAAAATATCTTCATTAAGAATGTTTCCGGCAATACGCACACTAAATACATCACCCAGTCCCTGATCAAAAATAAGTTCGGCCGATGTACGGCTGTCAATACAACTTAAGATAACCGCAAATGGATGCTGTCCGTCGGAAGTTTCGTTGGCTTGTTGAAGAAGGTTCCGGTTCACTTTTAAATTATTTACAAATCGTTTGTTGCCTTCTTTTAATAATTCCAAAGCCATGGTGGGTGTAATGGCTGCTTGCATTTCTTTTGTCAGAGTTCTCATATTGTTTTCAGATTAGAGGTTTATAATGAATAAAAGGTGTTGGCGGTATAAGGTGCCGGGATATCTGTTTCTTTTAATAATTGTTTAATATTTATTTCAATGGTTCTCGCAATGGTGGTCACCGCTGTATCTGTAGGTCGGTTCTCAAACGGATCTTGCATGTGTGTAGCCGATTTTTCTAACAAAAAGAAAGCAGCCGAGGTAAGAACCAATAAAGGAATTTCATAAAAGCCTTCAATATCCACCAGCGAAATAGAAAGTGTTATAACAAACAAATAAATGATAGCGTGTAAGAAAATACGGTAAGTAACTGGGAACACCGTTGATTTGATTCGCTCGGCCTTTCCTTGCGCATCACAAAGACGTACCAAGGTATTATCGAGTTGTATCTGCGAAAAAGCGTCTAAATGGTTATTGTTCTTTAAAGTTTTTATATCCTTAGCATGTAGCTGCAGAAGAGCCAGGGGTTTGTTTTGGTGTTTACTTAATTCTTCTATTTCAGTATTAGAGATCAGTTTTTCAAGGTTTTCTGTTGGGTTTAGGCCTCTGAGCGACTGACCAAGTGAATAGCACCAGGCAATTTGCCGGAAGGCAATTTTTTTAATGCTGTTTTTATCGGGATCCGAAACAAGGGAGTTTAGCTGAATGACCAATGAACGCGAGTCGTTAACGATACTTCCCCATATTTTACGGGCCTCCCACCATCTATCGTAAGATTGACTTAATTTAAAAGAAAGCAAGATCGAAA
>JBGASH010000031.1:0-24371 GCA_044229775.1 Bacteroidia bacterium | reverse complement strand
AAATACCCCAAGTCGTTAGGGTCAACGATCATTGAAATGGCGCATTTCCAAAATTTCTTTATGAATAATCTCCCGTCATTAACCGATTTTGGAAAAACCAAAAAAGAAGAAGAGATCATTTCCTTTCTTAACGACCTGGTATTTTCGAGTATCAAAAAAAGTAAAAAGTAATTTCATAGAAGGAAGTTATCGCGCCGCAGAAATTGATCCTCCTTTGTTGGTAGGAATTTAAATTCTTGCAAGTGTGGCCACCTCACTTTCCGGCCATGCGTAACAAACGAACACCAAAAGCCTGCCACCAGGGCGACGATGATCTTAATCGTGGTTTTTTTGCTTCGGCCGCTTTCACAATTTTATTTACGATACTGGCTGTTGACTGGTATTCTAAAAACTTGGTCTCTTTCACCTTCCAATTTTATTTTATCAATGATGGGATAAAAAACCGAACGCTCGTTCATCAGGTATCATTTTCTTGATCATCCTTTGATTGGAAACCGGTGTGGTATAGACTTGAGGTTCCACCTTGACGCCCCTAACTCACTGAACATTTTCGCACCCGGTGTAATTCGGTTTATAGCCTTCAGCATACACGATAAAGCAGACGGTCGCCCAATACGGACTTAAAAACGGCATGCTGATCCTTCCGGCCAGTGAACTTATAAAAACAATGGTGCCGCTGTTTTATCCAGCATTTTTAAGCTACCTGTCACAATTCAAAGCGCTAAACACGGTCCTTCAAAATTGTGTCGTACTCTTTGCATGTCAATTTCGGCTAACGACCCCGATTCGGCTATGCCCGCGTTACTAATTAAAACATCAAGGTTGTGTTCTTCTATTTTTAGCCGGTCGGCCGCATTGGTAATATCGAGTTTAAAAACGGTTATGTTCGTTTTGTTTAGCGCGGCTTCTTTTTGTAAGGCTGCACTTTGTTCTTCTGTTTCGGTGGTTGCAATTACATTATGACCCCTTTTTGCCAATGTAAAAGCGGTATCCTTACCTATGCCGCTACCGGCGCCTGTAATTAAAATGGTTTTTTTCATTTAGTATTTTTTAAACTCTTACTTATTTGCGAAGCGTAAGCGAAGGTAGAAATCCCAACCAGCGGGGGGTATCAACCTAGCAGTATCTTTTCCATCTTTTTTCCTTTCGCCAATTCATCAATTAGCTTATCTAAATAGCGTGTTTGTTTGGTTAGGGGGTTTTCAATTTCTTCTATTCTGTAACCACAAATTACACCTGTTATTAGTTTAGCGTTAGGGTTTAATTTTGCCTTCTTAAAAAATGTTTCAAAGGTGACTTTCTCCTCAATGAGTTTTTTTAGGTTTTTGTCATCAAAACCGGTGAGCCATTCTATTACCTGATGCAATTCTTTTTTTGTGCGGCCTTTACTCTCAACTTTTTTGATGTAGTACGGATAAAACCGCAGCAAAGGTCAGTTTTGCTATGCGGGCGTTGTGTTCGGGGGTTGTTTTCATGCTGTTTTAGTTTTTTGTTGATATGTTTTATTTGTTCAAGCACGTATTATAAACCCCTGGGTGTGGGTCGGGATTTAAATCCCGACCAGCGGGGCGTAGTTGAAATCTCGACTAGCGAGGGGTCTACCTACTTAATTACAACTAATTTTTTAGCAGCGTTGAAACCGTCTGGTGTTTGTAGTTGATAGAAGTATGTGCCTGCTGAAAGATCTTCAACGCTTATCAGAATGTTATGAAATGCATCTTTTGAAACGTTTCACTTCTTGTCCTGTAGTATTATAGAATACAATGTCCGCATTAGTAGAACCCTTAGGTAATTCGTATTCAATCGTAGTTTGATTAGTTGAAGGATTTGGATAATTTGAAATTTTTCCATTCGGAATTGTCCCGTTCGGAGTCTGCATACTTGTAATAACACCGTTGGTACAGTCATGGCAGGAAAGAAAACCAGGTAAAGAATAAACAAGAGCAGCGCCTCCAAACTGTCTGCCGATTATCATTTTTACTCCAGCGGTGGTATAGGAAATAAACTCTTGATTGCCGTAATAGGAAGCACCAAGATTATATTGTATACTGTCTTTTGAAAACAATAGGTTTCCAGCGTCATCATAAATTTTAGAACGTATTATAAATGATTTGTCTGTATAAGCAAGAAAATATTCAATGTTGGACGGATTTGTATTGAACAATTCTTCGCTGATATAAAAAACGTGAAGGGAAGAAGTGTTTAAAACTCCACCCGGCCGAGGAGGCATTATTATGTTTTTGAAAACAGTATGATTTAAATTATATAAAGTAATAGAACTTGTGTCATTAATTACGTATTTATAACCAGACGCGCTTAATTTTACAAGCCTTAGATAATTACTTACAGGACTTCCAGTTGGATAATTATTTTCGAATGTAATTTGGGCATCATTATTTAATGAAGCAACCAAGCACAGGAACGTCAAAATTTTTTTCATGTTCTGTTTCTTTAATTTTAAATATAAAAAAAACGCGGGAAAAAACCAAATTGAATTGTCTTTTACATTTATGTAGCTAATTTTTTCACGTTGCGTCCGTATTTTTTTATTGTGTTGGACAAGGATTATAAATCCCTGTCTGCCGACAGGTAGGCGCGCTAACGGGGTAGTGTTGGTCGGGTTATACTTGTCTGCCGAAGCGCAAGCGAAGGCAGAAATCCCAACCAGCGGGGCAATTTTGCCTGACTCACCCCTTGTCATCGCATGACGTTCCTCTCTCTACAGGTAGAGAGGGGTGGACTCGCGTAAGCGAGGACGGGGTGAGTAGTTTTTTTATGTACGGCTTTCTTCTTGGGTCTTAGTATTTTGTTTTGACCTTTGTTTTTGACGGTAGCTCTTAAAAATAAATACCGCCAGCAAAACGATCAATATAAAAACCCGCAATAAGATAATTGCGCTGCCACTCTGTTTGCTTCAATTCCATTTTTGCTATGGTCTCCGCCTCTTTGGCGGCAGCTTCAATTTTTTCAAACTCATATGCCATTTGCACACGTGTAATATTCTTGGTGCTTTCCTCGCTCAATAAACTATCTCTGTAGATCACATACATCCTGTAATCGCTAAAGGCCTTTGCAAAACATTCGCTTGCTTGCTTCCAATTTCCCTTATTGCTGTAGTTTAAAGCCTCCAGACTATCCAAATTAGAAAGATTCAGGTAAGCATTCTTTGTCCACTCCAAATGGTTAATGGCAAGGGCCGATCGTAATCCCTTATTCAAATAGTCAAAGGCCTCCTTATTTTTATTCATTCGTGTATAAGTGCTGCCTATATCAATATATGAAGCAATGATCCCTTCCTTGTCTTCTATTTCTTCCCGTATTTTTAAAGCGTCAAAAAGTTTTTGAATTGCATCATCGTATTTTTTCTGATTAGAATAAATATTTCCTATGTTGTGGTAGGCATCGGCTATGCCTTTTTTATCTTCCTTTTCCTTTCTTATTTCCAAAGCAAGTAAAAAATTCTTCAGCGCTGCCTCATAATTACCCTGTGCCGAATAAACATTACCCAGGTTAGTTATCATGTTAGCATAATGTGTGTCTTTTGTCTGACCCAGCTCTTCCTTGATTTTTTTAGCGGTCGTGTAATATTTCAGCGCCTCTGTGTAATTGCTTTGTTCCTTATAAATAATACCAATGTTATTATTTAAAAGCGCAATGCCGTATTTGCTGCCCATTTCTTCGGCTATTTTTAACGCGCTCAAATAATTTCGAAGCGCTTCCGGATAATTACCCAGGTCTTTATAGCTATTGCCAATGTTGTTGAGGGTAGAGGCCACATCGGTTCGTTTGTTTTTTACCAGGTCCGAATCTCCCTTTTGTCGGTTAGCCATTACTTGTTCAAGCAGCTCCTGCCGTATTTTTAATGACGCAAAATATTTTTTCAGTGCTTCAGAATGATTTAGCTCTCGCATATACGCAACGCCCATGTTATTGTAACATTTGCCAAGCGCGTCTCTGAGGTCGAGTTCAAACAATATTTTCAAAGCCTCATCGTAATTTTCGATGGCCTCACTGAAATCACCCTGACTTTCTTCAATAGCTGCCATGGTGTTATAAGAAGCGGCCATGCCCTGTTTAAAAGAAATTTCTGTGGCCAGATCTAATGCCTTTTGGGAATAAATGAAAGCACTGTCGGTATTTTTTTTTCGTAACCAGCAATTGGCCAACTCATTTTGTATGTTCACTTTGCCGGTATCTTGCTTAGTATTTGGCAAGAGCTTATTAAGAGAGTCAATGGTTCTGTTTACATCCGCATTCGCTTTGTTTTGCTGAGCCGATATGCTCAGCCAAGAGCTAAAAAAGACGGCTATGGAAAGTATATATCTCATAAAAGGATTAGGACCAAAATACAAATCTTTTGTAACTATTCAAAAGGGTTTTTTTATGTTTTGGGTTAATCCCGATAGACTTCGGCGTGAGCTGAGTCGAACGATATCGGGACCGCGCTAACGGGGTAGTGTTGGTCGGGATGTACTTGTCTGCCGAAGCGTAAGCGAAGGCAGAAATCCCGACCAGCGGGGGAAAGATGAAGTTTATCTTTGTTATCCATTTGGAATGTCTTCCCATTTTATTTCGAAAAGAATTTTTTCCGAGTGAGAATAAGTTTTAATTACTTTTATAGCCAACAGACCTACTACAATGCCGAGTGTAGAATGGATCATACTTAATTCGGTACTTACCAATAGTTCACTAATTGTATTGGCATCTCTTGAGCTTCTTAATAAAATTTGAGATAAAAAATTACTTGTTAACCAAAGCCCCCACCACCATCCTACTATAACAGTATTAGCTTTTGGAACTTCAGGTACAGGGTGTTTGGAAAGAAGAATTTCAGTTTCAACGTAAAGTTCTTTCATTATTTTGTAAGGGTAGAAGAGACTTATTACCGGAACAAACCATCCGCCGGCGGCCCATCCTTCACCGTATTGTAAGCCGGTTATTCTTTGATGAAGATTGTAATAGGCTCTTCTAAACCACATAATGAATGTTATAATAGAAACGATGAATGCTACCAGATAAATCATATTGCAGGCAAATTGTCTCAGGTCATTGAGAGTTGCGTCTTCTTCCGAAACACCAACGGTTTCGGCGTTCTGTAAAAGAGTATATTGTAAGAAATCAGAAAGTAAATTTAAAACATCGGTAGCAATAACAACCCACAATAAAATTATTGCAGTTTTGGCTCTTTGACTATTAGGTTTGAGTGGTTTCAACGTTAATTATTTTACTAATATAGGATTATTTCCAATAGTTTAACAATTAAATCATACCCCAAGTTATCGTGATTTACTTTTCTGCCGAAGCGTAAGCGCAAGCATAAATCCCGACCAGCGGGGATTAACTTTGTACTGGAACGTCGTCTTTGTACTCAGTAGTATTTTTTATAGTACCGTCTTTGTAGTAGTATTTCCAAATACCTTGCTTTTTGTTGTCCTTATATACGCCTTCCTCAAATATTGCTCGTTGAGCCCTGTTTGACATCTCCTCTTTTGTTTCATTAGGTTTTTTACCACCTGGAATTACAAAGCCAAACACAATCCAACGTCCTTGCTTCAAACCATTAACGTCAGTAACATTTATCGTGTCACGTCCGGTCATTTCCCATGATTGCATTCCTGCTTGCCCACCTTCATAAACAATGTCTTTTTTGTCGAAGGAGTTTTTTTGTCCGCAAGATTGAATGAAAAGGAAAGCGATTGTCGATACGAAAATTGTTTTTAATGTTTTCATGGCCGTCAATGTTTGGTTAATTAAATGTACAAAAGGGAAGGGACAATGTCAAGGACTTGTCCCGCTATGAGTGCTAACCCGCAAAAAATTGCAAGTAGGTGCTGTTAGCAGGTTGCTATTGTTTGATCTGTGTTGTAGTAAACACAAAAAAATCTTCAGAGCCTTGCAGATTCCACCCGTAAATTTTATTATCAATTTTCTCTACCCAGGATTTGTCGGTAAGTTTTTCATGAGATTTTTTTTCAATATCTTTTTGGATAGCTTCTTCTGTGGCCTTATCGTGAGTAAAAATAGAATAAGCTACGCAAATATTATTCTTTGTAAAACTGAATTGATGAGTAATTGGCATTTTACTATCCTCAAAACTTATGTTGGTTAAAAGGGTATCTATTTTTTCGGTATTACTAAGTTTGTTACCCGCGTTTAATTTCACGATTTCAGCTTTCGTTTTGCCAATAAAAGTTTGTGATTTAATTGAAAAAGAAACAGCTAATATGAAAATAAGAATAAGATTTTTCATGTTTGAGAGTTTATATTAAAATTAGGCCTTTCTGTTGGATTGTCAAAATATTTAACAAGTGCACTAATGTGGTCGGGATAAATATCCCGACCAGCGGGGGGGGGCCGCTTGTCCATGCGCTATGCCGTGAATGCGAAAAACAAGAATTGCCGCCACTACCCTCGGGTTAGGTGTAGTTGTTTAGTCAAAACCGTGTTCTATGCTAAAGTTAAATATTTCTCCTTTGTAACCTGGTCGATTTGTTTGAAATTGTGGTAAAAATAGGGCACATTTAATTCTAAAAAATTTATAGTCTGAAGTTTTTTTAATACAACTATCGATGATTTTCCAAGCCGGTAATCTAAGTTTAATATCGTAGTTAAATCCAATTGAATACGTCAATGTAAACGGCATTCCAAAATTAGAACTGTAAGGAGTCGATGCTTTTTTAAATAAAGGTTGCGTCGTAAAAATAGTATAAATTCCAACAAAGGGTGTTATCTTCTTTTTATCACTATCAAAAACAACGTACCCAATCTCGCTACCAACACTACATGATCTGAAATTTGATTTTTTTGGCAAAATAATTGTACTGTCTACAAACTCTTTATTAGTATATCCAAATCCAATTTGATCTCTTATTCCAATTAATAATTTTTTGTAATAAACGTCAAAAGATATTCCGAAGCTAATTTGATTACTGTAATTTTCATGGATGTTTTTGGTGAAAAAATTCATACCAATGTGTTGCGTAGAATTTAATTGCCAATTTCTCTTCGGTAAAATAGTGTCAACTTGTGCAAAAATTGACGCTGTTTGAAAAAATAATAAAGTAGTGATTATTTTTCATTGATTCTTTTCGGAAATTACATCTAACGTTTTGGGTTGGCGAAAAGTGGTTTGGAAAATTTGCCCGCCGCCCACTAACCTTAATACAATATACAAATGTTCTGATGCCATGCAAAAGAAACAAAATTCCTGTAAAAGCTTGTAAGGCAAACTACATTTCAGCATTGCGCCAGCCCTCGGGTTAGCACCAGTTATTTACTGTTAACCCATTTTTCGGTTTTAGATTTTCCGTCTTTGGTTATAATTTTGATTAAATATATTCCTGAGTTAAATTCTAAATTATTCAGTTCAATTTTATTCATAAAGCCGTCTATTTCATATCGCATTATTTCCTTGCCTGCGCTGTCATAAACAACAAGCGTTGCAGATTGATAGAATTTCGGAAGCGAATATTGAACAAGAGAAATGTTATTCGATGGATTAGGAAAAATTTGCAGTTGAATATCGTCGTTAATAATGGGATTCATAGGGTTTTGTACAAGTGACATTATTCCACCAATACATTCTTGACAAGTTAATTGTCCAGGTAAATCATAAACAAATTCGTCACCTATGGGAGACGGAGCCTGATATACTTTAGTAAGAATCATTTTTGTACCCGAAGAATTGCGAACAATAAATGCTCTGGCATTATTGGGGTCATTAAATGTTGCTCCGTTGCTTGTGATTGTACAACTATCTCTTTGAAAAATAATGCTTCCTGTTTCATTAATGATAGTAACGGTTGGTTTAAAATAACTTCCAACATAACTCCAATCATTTACCAAAAACTCCACAGTTGTATTATTGGAATCAAAAAGATCTTCAGAAACCGCATATATTTTTGGTGTACTTAAAGTCAGTGGGATATTAATGATTTTATAAACCGTAAAATTCAAGTTGTAAATTATAAGTTTTGAATTTACTTTGTCAAGCCTGTAATATTTATAGCCCGAGTTTGAAAGCCTTGTCATATTAAGCGCTTCATAACTTTTGTCAATATTTAAAAAAGAAGTATTCAATGTTATTTGTCCGTAAGTACTTAGCCCAAACAGGCAAAGGATAAGAATAATTTGTTTTTTCATGTTCGTGTTTTTTAATTAATAATTGCCGCTAGCTATTGGCTTAGCGCAACTTTAACTATTTGTAAATAATTATACCTGGTTACAAATAGTATAGGCGCCATTGTATAATAAATATAAAACAAAAAAGTATAAAAACAAAAAAGCCCCTCAGTTTTCATGAGAGGCTCTTTTTTATGTGTTGTTGCCCTTCGGCTTCGCTCGGGGTGACAGGTTTGTTTCCGCGAGGTTCCTTGCGGTCGATTCGACAGGCTCATCGTCCGCCCTCGCTTGGTAGTTGAGCTTGTCGAAACTACATCATTCCACCCATACCGCCTGGCATTCCGCCACTGTGGCCATGGCCGTGGTCGGCTGCTTTTTCTTCAACTTTCTCGGCTAAAACGCAATCAGTAGTTAATAACATACCCGCAACAGAAGCCGCGTTCTCTAACGCAATGCGTGTTACTTTGGTAGGGTCAATAACGCCTGCCTTAAATAAATTTTCAAATACTTCGGTGCGCGCGTTAAATCCAAAATCATCTTTTCCTTCTTTCACTTTCTGTACCACAATGCTTCCTTCAATACCACAGTTGCTACAAATTTGGCGTAACGGCTCTTCAATTGCGCGTTTTACCAATTGTATACCTGTGTTCTCATCTTCGTTAATACCTTTTAATTTTTCTAACGAAGAGATAGCGCGTATATAAGCTACACCACCACCCGGTACTATACCTTCTTCAACCGCGGCACGAGTCGCTGCTAAAGCGTCGTCAACACGGTCTTTCTTTTCTTTCATTTCTACTTCGCTGGCTGCACCAACATAAAGTACCGCAACACCGCCGGCTAATTTTGCCAAACGCTCTTGTAGTTTTTCTTTATCGTAATCGCTGGTAGTAGCTTCAATTTGCGATTTAATGGCCGCAACACGCGCAGCAATGTCGGCTTTTTTACCGCCACCATTAACAATAGTAGTATTGTCTTTGTCGATGGTAATTTTTTCGGCATGGCCTAACATGTTCAATTCGGTGTTCTCTAATTTCAATCCGCGTTCTTCGCTGATGAATGTTCCGCCGGTTAATATTGCAATGTCTTCTAACATCGCTTTACGGCGATCGCCAAAGCCCGGAGCTTTTACCGCGGCAATTTTTAAGTTGGCGCGTAAACGGTTCACTACTAAAGTTTGTAATGCTTCACCGTCCAGGTCTTCAGCAATAATTAATAAGGGTTTTCCGGTTTGTACTGCTTTCTCTAAAATAGGAAGCAATTCTTTCATGCCCGATATTTTTTTCTCGTAAATTAAGATGTATGGATTTTCCAATACGGTTTCCATAGTATCTACGTTAGTAACAAAGTAAGGAGAGATATAACCGCGGTCAAATTCCATACCTTCTACTACTTCAACAGTAGTATCGGTACCTTTGGCTTCTTCTACAGTAATAACACCTTCTTTTTTTACTTTGTGCATGGCTTCGGCAATTAATTTTCCGATAGTGCTATCGTTATTAGCCGAGATGGTAGCCACCTGCTCAATTTTTTTATTGTCGTTACCAACCGAAGAAGATTGTTTTTTCAAATTCTCAACCACAGCGTTAACGGCTTTATCAATACCACGTTTCAGATCCATTGGATTAGCGCCTGCGGCTACGTTCTTTAAACCACCGGTTACAATAGCTTGCGCTAAAACCGTAGCGGTAGTAGTACCATCACCGGCTTCATCAGCAGTACGGCTCGCTACTTCTTTTAATAATTGCGCGCCCATGTTCTCAACCGGGTTAGCCAATTCAATTTCTTTAGCTACCGTAACACCGTCTTTAGTGATAGCGGGCGAGCCAAATTTTTTATCAATGATAACGTTACGACCTTTTGGTCCTAATGTTACTTTTACAGCATTTGCTAATGCATCAACGCCACGTTTTAAGGCGTCGCGTGCTTCTACGTTGAATGTTATTTCTTTTGACATATTTTTAATGTTTAAATGTTTGACTGTTTAATGTTTATTTGTTGGGTTTGCCATTGACTCATTGTCAAATCGTCAAATTGCCAAATTAAATGATCGCATAGATATCACTCTCACGCATGATCAAATACTCTTTTCCATCAATGTGGATCTCGGTACCCGAATATTTACCATACAATACGGTATCGCCCGGTTTTACGGTTACAGGCTCATCTTTTTTTCCGTTGCCTGCGGCAATTACTTTGCCTTTCATGGGTTTTTCTTTCGCGGTATCAGGAATGATAATTCCGCCTGCTGTTTTTGTCTCTGCTTCGGCCGGTTCTACCAGAACTCTGTCTGCCAAAGGTTTTACGCTTACTTTTGCCATCTTTTTTATTTAGTTTAAAGTTAAATTTTGCTTATACCCCTTTTTAATTTGGGACGTCTAAGATAGGCTAAAAATGTGCCAATCCAGCATTTTATAGCCAAAAGCGCCATTTTTTCATTCTTGAAGGTTTTAGATGGCAGAATAGGGGGTTGGGGTCGCTGACAATCTGACCCCGAAATATCAAAACATGCCTATTTCCTTACTTCTTCTCATACTTTTTGACGCGCAAAAAGTATGCAAAAACGCTTTTGCCGCTTGAAGGTGATTTTTATCCCGCCAGGGCGGCATAAAACCGCGGTTAAAATGTGTGTCGGCTTAGGCCTCCAGTGCACAAAAGGCATTTGCCGGTCGCTAAAAATGTGCACCGCACATTTTCTTAACGCTGGCAATCCCGCTATCACTGACAAGCGCCAAAAAAGTAAAATGGTTTTTGTATTTAGAACGAGGCCGATTTATATTATAAAAATGCGGCTTTTGTCAGCAAAAACGGTATTTGTTGCGCTTAGATGATTTACTTTAGGAGATATAAGGTGATCTTATTGATGTGGCGGGGCTCAGAGGGTGGCGCAATAAATAGCCGTGGTTCAGACAGCCGAAGGCTGCTCTGAATTTGCCTTCAAAAGGCGCGATTCTTTTTGTTACTTTTTCTTCTAAAGAAAAAGTAAGGAAATAACCTTGACCTTTTTGGGTCAAGCCAAAAAGTGAGGGAATAACTCAAGAAAAAAAGTAGAGAATAAATTCAAGAAAAAAATTGAGGTAAGAAAATCATTGCGCAGCAATAATGCAACCACCCCTACGGCTACGCCGTTTTCCCCTCCTTTAAAAGGAGGGGAGTTGTTGGTGTTTAATGAAATTAATTATTGCGCAGCCACCGTGCATCCAAAACTATTGGCCGGCATTTTTTGTCCGCCATATTTATTACAAAGATCGGTGGCGTTGCTTTTGGTGGCGTTATCGATAGTAGTGGTATAAACCGGAGCGGTACCATTAGGATTGATACTGGCAACGGCGGTACATGAACAATTCCAGCTTTGTTTTTTAGCGCACGACATCAAAAAAATCACACCAATAACGATGAACAGATATTTGCTGTTTTTTATTTTCATATTTCCCTAAATCCTAAATCAAATCGTAAATCGTATGTCGTATATCGTAAATCATTTCACTCTTACTCCATTGTTATACGCCACCACAAATCCGGTGAGGCCTTTCGCTATCAGTTGTTCTCTTAACTTCAATGCTTCTTCTTTAGTAGCGCAATTACCGGTCAAAACCTTATACATGCCGCCTTCTTTTAAAACTTCTACATCGCCCGCCGCTGCGTATTTTGCTTTTCCGGGATCAGAAGCGCCGGCCGCTAATTGTATGCGATAAATGGTTCCGGCAGGAACTTCTTTTTTTACAACGGTCTCTTCTTTCTTAGGCTCTATTTTTGGTGTTTCTTTTTTCGGCTCTTCTTTTTTTGGTTCTACTTTTGCTACAGGCTCCTCTTTTTTAGGTTCGGTCTTCGGTGTTTCTTTTTTAGTTTCTGTTTTTGCTACCGGTTCTTTTTTAGGTTCATTTTTTGGAACGCCGGTCACAGTATCCATTTTATTACTGTTCTTTTTTGAAGTGTTGTGTATAGACATCCCATCATCTTTTTTTGGCGGGGTAGTAACCGCTACAGCGCCTTCAGCAACTGTGAAAGAGATCGCTTCGGCATCCACTTCTTTTTTGGTGCCGTTATCTAAATAAAAGAATTTTTGTGAGATATAAGCCGGTGAAGCTAAAGAAGCGGGAATAGTAACTTTAAATTTTAAGATCAGTTCGGCATCATTTGGAATAGAGACCCAAACAATTTTAGCGCGGTTGTTTTCGAATGTAAAATTGCCGGTACGCACATCCACATCACTCACTTCAACACCCGCCGGTACATCCATTTGGTATTTGGCAAAATTAACGATGCCCATTTTATCGATCTTTACTTCCATATCCAGTTTAGAACCACCTTTTACGGCTGCCGGAAAATTATGGCGCATGGTTACCTGCGAGAACAGTGTGCTACAAAAAAATTAAAATATCACAAATCAAAGTAATTTGAAGTTAGGTTCTACATATTATTTACAGCGTAATGTTGTTAAAATAGCCCGCGATCTTATTGGAAAGGTTTTGGTAACAAACATAAACGGGCAAATATCCTCGGGTATCATTACCGAAACCGAGGCCTATAATGGTGTGGTTGATAAAGCATCGCATGCTTATGGTAACAAGCGCACGGCGCGAACCGAAACCATGTATTTAAAAGGCGGTGTGGCTTATGTGTATTTGTGCTACGGCATTCATCACTTATTTAATGTGGTTACCAATGTTGGTGAAGTGCCGCATGCGGTTTTAATACGGGCTATTGAACCTTTAGATAATGTACCACTGATCTTAAAACGCCGCAAAAGTAAAACGCTCACTAAAAATTTGTGTGTTGGTCCGGGTAAAGTAAGCAGCGCCCTGGGCATTACCACCAAACACAATGCTACCGACCTTAAAAGTGATAATATTTGGATAGAGGACCGAAAAATTAAAATAAACAAGAAAAAAATAAAAAGCGGACCCCGCATTGGCGTAGATTATGCCGGCGAGGACGCGAAGTTGCCTTATCGATTTTGGAACCACGAATTTCACTAATTAACACTAATGTTTTATATTCGTGAAAATTCGTGTGATTAGTGGCTGAAAAAATAATACTCCATAAAGGAAAAGAAACCTCTCCCGAGCGCCACCACCCGTGGATCTTTTCGGGAGCTATAAAAATAAAACCCGGCGATGTGAAAGATGGCGATCTGGTAGAAGTGTATTCGGCTGGGAATAAATTCTTAGGCGTAGGGCATTATCAGGCGGCCAGTATTTCGGTGAGAATAATTTCTTTTGAACAGGTTGAGATCAACGACGACTTTTGGTTCCATAAAATAAATAATGCCTGGCAATACCGTTTAAAGTTGGGCATTATTAACGACACCACTAACTGTTGCCGTTTAATTTTTGGCGAAGGCGATGGTTTGCCCGGATTGATTGTGGATTATTACAACGGACATATTGTTTTTCAGGCGCACAGCATTGGTATGCATGTGAGTAAGGATGGTATTGTGAACGCCTTTAAAAAAGTATTTGGCGATAAATTGCAAAGCGTATATGATAAAAGTGCCGAGACCCTCCCTAAAAATTACGCTGAGAAAATTTCGAATAGCTATTTGCTTGGAAAAGGAGAGAAGGTAGTTGTACTTGAGAATAACAACAAATTTATCATCGATTGGGAAGGCGGACAAAAAACCGGATTCTTTGTGGATCAGAGAGAGAATAGGGCATTGTTGTCGAAATACTGTAAGGATAAAGTCGTACTTAATACATTTTGTTACACCGGTGGTTTTTCGGTTTACGCCGCTAAAGCGGGAGCAAAATTGGTGCATTCGGTAGATTCATCAAAGCCGGCCATTGAATTGTGTAAACAAAACATCGAATTAAATAACATCACCAACCACGAAGCCTTTGCGGTTGATACCTTCGATTTTTTGAAAGACAAGAACGATGTGTACGATGTTATAGTTTTAGATCCACCCGCGTTTGCAAAAAGTCGCGATGTAAAACACAACGCGGTTATTGGTTATAAAAATTTAAATACGATGGCGCTAAAGAAAATAAAAAAAGGAGGGATCTTGTTTACGTTTTCTTGTTCGGGGGTTATAGATAAATTTCTTTTTTATAATACCATCGCTTCCGCCGCTATTGAAGCCAAACGAAATGTAAAATTACTGCATTACATGTATCAGCCACCCGATCATCCGGTAATTCCTAACTTCCCGGAGGGTGAATACTTAAAAGGAATGGTGCTCTTTGTCGAGTAGGTTTATTTCACCCTACGCTATGTCACCCTGAGCTTGTCGAAGGGTTCCCGGAGGGTGAATACTTAAAAGGAATGGTGTTGTATGTGGAATAGTTATTAGTTTTAAGTTCTTAGTTTTTAATTAGGCTATTAATAACTAAACACTAAACACTAAACACTAAACACCGCTTTCAGGCTAAGATCCAAACTCTTCACATGATGCGTCAGCGCTCCAACTGAAATAAGATCAACACCACATTTAGCATACAGATCAATGTTATTTTCATTAATGCCGCCTGAAGATTCGGTTTCAAATTTTCCGTCAATTAATTTTACAGCCTCCAACGTTTGAGCAGGTGAGTAATTATCCAGCATGATGCGCTGAATTTTTCCATGAACCAAAACCTTCTGTATATCCTCAATCGAACGGGTTTCCACTTCAATGGGCAGTTTTAATTTCTTTTTCTTTAAATAAGCATTCGCCGCGTCGATAGCCTGGATTATACCGCCGGCAAAATCAATATGGTTATCTTTAATTAAGATCATATCAAACAAACCATAACGGTGATTAGCACCCCCACCAATAACCACCGCCCATTTTTCAAAAGAAGCGGAATCCGGGAGTGGTTTGCGTGTATCAATTACTTTTGCATTGGTACCCGCGCATAAATTTTGTAAATAATGGGTCTTGGTAGCAATACCGCTCATGCGTTGCATAATGTTTAATACCAATCGCTCGGCTACTAATAATTTTTGTACAGAGCCTTCTACAGTAAAGCGATATCGCCCTTTTTCACAGAAACGCCGTCGTTAATAAGAATTTTAATTTTTAAAGTTTTGTCAATGATCTTAAAGATTTCTTTGGCCGCTTCTATTCCACAATAATGCCATCTTCCTTCACCAGCAACTGCATTTTGCCTTTTTGCGTTTTGGGAATAATGGATAAGGAAGTATGATCGCCATTACCAAGATCTTCCTTAATAGCGTTTAGAATGAATTTTTTGAAATTGAAATGTTTTTGATGTAAACGTATATAACTTACCCGCTGTGCCATTGGGTTTAAAGGTATAAATTAAAATGAATGGAGAAAAAAAGGACGATCAAAAAAATTATTCGTCATTCTCAATACGAAGCTGAGAAATTAAATTACGGCGAATTAAAACCGAGATGCGGTATTTACCGTTGCTTGTTTCCAAAGTACCGGTCATAAATTGAACGGTGCTGTTCAAAGTACTATTGTGTGTTACTGTGAAATTTTTTACCGGATGTTTCTCAAAAAAATATTTTACGTTGGCTTCGGCCTGCGATTTGCTTAAGAGGTCTTCCTGATCAATTAATTTTACAGTAAGACGCTCGTCAAAGAATTTTACCAATTCCGACGACTTTCCGGTCTTTAAAGCGGCTACAACGTCTTCACTTACGTCGAAACTGTTCAGAAAACCTGATATTAAAAATGCTATAGATATAATTAACTTCATTTCACTTGTTAAATTTACTGTTTTTTTATCTAATGAAAATTACATTACTCCAAATAGATAAAACCAATGCGGCGTATTTAAACGATGGTATTGCTGATTACGTTAAGCGTTTAAAGAACTACATTGTGTTTGATATAGTTACAATAAACGTGCCAAAGAACGTTAAGTCGCGCTCCGAAAAAGAGCAAAAAACTGAGGAATCACGCCTGCTGCAGAGGCATATTAAAGAAAATGATTTTGTAATTGCCCTCGACGAAGGAGGTAAATTGCTTGATTCTGTTGAATTTAGCGCCTTCCTCCAACAGAAGATGAATAACAGCACGCAACACCTGGTATTCGTAATAGGTGGTCCGTATGGTTTCGACGAATGGCTGTATAATCGCGCCGACTATAAACTTTCGCTCTCTAAAATGACCTTTTCTCATCAAATGGTACGCTTATTTTTTGTTGAACAGTTGTATCGGGCATATACCATTTTTAGGGGAGAGAAATACCATCATAAATGATTAAATAACTGTACTACAGTAATTTAAAAAGCTTACAAAAATTGCATTAACAAATAATAGCGCATAAAAAAACCAAAGTATAGTAGCAAAGGCGTCATTAACCCGTATCTTTGCAGCAACTAATTATACACACTGTGAACACAAACATTATACGTTTTAATACATCGAACCGACAGTTCTATTTAACCGCTAAAAAAAGGGTTGACGAATACTTCCGCACAAAGAATATTTCTAAATATGGTAACTACAAAATGGTGATCAAAAGTATTGCCATGTTTATTTTATACCTCGGGCCTTTCGCTATTTTATTAAGCAACGTTTATTCTAACGGCCTGGTGCTGCTGGGACTTACCATTTTAATGGGAATAGGTATGAGCGGCGTTGGTTTATCGGTAATGCACGACGCTTGTCATGGTAGCTATTCAAAAAATCACACCATCAATAAAATAATGTCGTTTAGTATGACACTTATTGGTGGCAGCGCGCTTAACTGGCAATTGCAACATAACAATTTGCACCACACATTTACTAATATCGAAGGTCATGATGAAGACATCGCGCCCTTAGGATTTTTGCGTTTTTCGCCGCATGCGCAATTAAGAAAGATTCACAGATTTCAATTTTTATATGCCTGGTTCTTTTATGGTTTAATGACCATGATGTGGGCACTTACAAAAGATTTTTCGCAGTTAAAGCGTTACAATAAAATGGGGTTGTTAGCTGCTAAACACACCACCTATTCTAAGGAACTCGTTAAATTAAGCTTAAATAAAGTTCTTTATTTGTCGGTATTTTTAATATTGCCAATGTTTATAATGAATATTGCCTGGTGGAAAGTGTTGTTAGGATTTGGCATTATGCATTTTACTTGTGGATTGATATTAGCGTTGATTTTTCAGCCGGCTCACGTAATGGAAAACACAGAATATCCGGTACCTGCCGAAGGAACAATGAATATTGAAGATGATTGGGCCGCTCATCAACTAAAAACAACCGCGAATTTTGCACCAAAAAGTTTATTGCTGTCGTGGTTCGTTGGTGGATTGAATTTTCAGGTGGAACACCATTTGTTCCCTAACATTTGCCACGTGCATTATAAAAAGATCGCACCCATCATTAAAGAAACAGCTAAGGAATTTAATTTACCGTACCATTCGGAACCAACATTCCTGTCGGCTATTATTTCGCACGCTAAACTTCTTTACAACTTGGGCAGAATGCCGGCTGCGGCTTAATTCTTTACATTCTCTTTATTTAATCACACTGTCATGGTGAGCTTGACGAACCTTGACTCGGAAGAATGCCGGCTGCGGCTTAAGAACATTTTTTACGCATTGTCAAATCGTCAAATTACCGAATTGACAAATTAAAAGTCATCGTCATCTTCCTCTTTCTTCTTCTGATCTTTCTTTTTCTTATCGTCGTCAAAACCAATTTTAAATTTCTGATCGGCTTTATTGGTCTTTGATTTAGTAATGCTGTCGTTCTTGAACAAACCAAATTCTTCTTTTAATAATTGTTTAAGATTTTGTTTTTCCGCTTTAATATCTTCTTTAATTTTTTGTTTCATGCCTTTGCGGTCGTATTTTATAATAGGATTATCTACTGTGCCGGTCATCAATACAAAAACACAACGTTTGTTCTCAGGATCGTTCTCCACATAGCTTAATTCTTCATCCAGTTTTTTATTGGCCCGTTTTTTACTGGCCAGCATTTCGCTTAGTAATAATTTAATGTGATAATCAATAGCGTTATTAAAACTGTGGGTACCCCACAATTCAATATTCATTGCCGAATTCTTAATACTGGTTTTAGGAAGTGTGGTCACCTGGTTCTTAATATCAAAAGTACCTTCCAGAGTCGAGAATTTTATGTCTTTTAATTCGTTAAGCTCAACGTATTTCGAAAGACTTTCCAGCGGTTTAAATTCTATCAACTCACCGCGTTCAACGGTTACGCTGCCGGTAGCCACAATGGTTTTAAGATCGGGTTCCAGTGTTTTGTTCCACACCCCCGAAAATTCCACCTCGGCAGTGGCAAATCCTTTAAGGTGTTTGTCGTTAAGCGTGTTTTGGCCGAAATTATTGAACTCGTAAAATAATTTTGAAACGTTGATGCCGGCTAGTGAAGCATCAGCGTTTATCCGGATCTTTTCTCCCGATGCATCGGCAAATACATCAATTTTGCTTTTGCCATCCATGGTATTCATTTCAAATTCCTTTAAAAATAATTTTTGATGTTTGATCACAATCTCACCAATAACCGAATCGGCTTCAAATTTGGAAAAGGTGAGTTTACCGATCTTGCTTTTCAAATTAAAACTTAAGTTATCCGGAATACTTATTTCGCCCGAAGATCTATCACCCGATCCCGAATACAACACATCCTCTAATATCAAATTATTGCTATTAAGATCGGCGTTCACCAAAAGCGGTTTCTTGGAGTCAAATAAATAATTTAAAAATTCGGGCAACTCGCCGGTTAAAGCAATATCCGACTTCCCTATCAAAATATTAAAATCGGAAACACTCACATTGCGATCTGTTAAAACAAAACGGCCTTCGCTCACATTGATCTCGTTCTCTTTTCCTTTAAATTTGGTTTTAATGTTTTTAAGTTCGGCTTTACCCCCGGCTTTTACATTGGGCGAAAAGGCCGAAGCCTTCATTTCGTTCAACGATCCTTTTATTTGTGCATTAAGATCTACATTTCCCGAAATATACTCGAGTGTGTCAATAGGCCAGAACTTATTCAACTCGGCGAGATCGGTCTTAAGATTGGCGTTAAGATCAATATACGGATCATTAAAATCAGAAATAATACAATTGCCGCTCAAGGAATTGTTTCCCAACTCTGCCGAAATGTTTTTGATACTCACAAAGCTTTTACGATCACTTATCTCCAATACCCCTTCGGTATTTAAATGCGTTAATTCCGAATTTTGCGGTTTGTATGTTACCGAGGCGTTCTTAATGCCAAATTCCGCCGAAACAAAGATGGGTTTGCCTGCGTTGTAATTTAATTTTCCATCAGTAAAAAAATCGCCATCGCTTTTATAATCGTTCACCCTTTTAGCATATTGTTCGGGCAAGAGTGAAAGAACCGATTCAATATCGATGTTCTTCCCCTTAAAATCTAAAGCTGTGCTTTGTAAACTATCCTGGTAATTAAAATTACCGGCAATAGAAAAGAACATATCGTTTAAAGCCAGCTCGGCAGTTTTAATGGTGTAAATGTTATCGGCAATGTCAAAATTGAAATCATAAGTAAGATCTTTATTCTTTAAAAGTGCTGTTTTGTTAATTTGCAGCGTGTACAGTTTGGCCTTTCCCGAAGTTTGCATGGTGTAGCGTGAGGTGTTGAACTCGCCCGAGAATACTGATTGTGCAATAAAAAGCGCGCATTTTACTTTTTGCTCACTGTTCTTATAATTGATCTTAACCTCCTTCAACGAAATATTCTCGAGCGCGAATTTTAAACTGTCGCTTCCGGGTTCTTTACTTTTTTTCCAGAAAATATAATTCGGATCACCATTCTTGCTAACGCTTAAATGGCAAACAGCCTCCGAAACGTCTATTTTTTTAATGGCGTAATTTTGGTTGAACAGATCTTTAATGTTGAATAGCAACGATAGCTTACCGGCGTAAATAAGCGTATCGCGATTTTTTTTCTTTAAGGCTTCAAGAATAAGAATATCCTTAAAATCGAGGGCGCATTTTGGAAAAGAATTTACAAAGGTAAGATCAATGTTGTTGGGATCAATTTTAACCTCGGCATTCAGGTTCTTGTTCAACTCTTTGATCACAAAAGCTTTTACATCATTTTCGTAATACATTACCAGTCCCACCAAAACCAAAAGAAGGATGAGTGTTATTGAAAACAGCCATAAAAAGGCCTTAATAATGAAACGTAAGGGCCGCCTGCGCTTTTCGGGTAGGGTATCCGGTTGATTTTCCAATACAATAAAATTGAAAATAAAAGTAGCGCCATAGAGGGGTTTAACATTTATTGTATAAACAATTATGGTTTGATAAATGTTTTTAATTTATAACGGAATTAAAAGGAATTGTTACGATGGTGATTCTAATTGTTTATTCTCACTTTTTGGCTTGACCCAAAAAGTGACAAAAAGGTCAAGGCTACATTTTATATTTTGCCTACGGCAATTTTTTAGCCTTGTCAATTGCTAAAAAATGGGTGATCCCCTGGCGGCCCGCTGGCGGGGCTTCCCATTTTTCTTTACGCAATTGCCTTCGGTAAAAAACCATATAAAATGAGGCCTTAGATTGGTTTACCTAATTTTACCCCTGCGTGCGTGCAGGCAGGGGACTTCGTAGAGGCTACGGTTTTTTAGAATAAAAATGAATTGCTTCGGCCATATGTAAGCATAGGCGATCAAAAAGCAGGGTGGGGTCTCCCATGCGTAGCATGGGGCCTGCTTTTTGGAGCGGTGGCTTTGCCAGTGGCAAAGGCAATGCCTCATATGGCCTTGATTTTTCTTTGGTTCTTTCTTTTGATCTAAGCAAAAGAAAGAATTATAAAAATCACCAAAATCGTATTTAGATAAATACAGCTTTTATAGAGATAGAATTTATTTTGCCAATCTAAAAATTAAGCTACATTTGTTGCTCAAATTTTCAAAATGGAAGTGAAAGAATTAAAAGATACCCAGTTTGCCCAAAGTTCGGTTTTGGCGCAAATGATGCTTAATAATCACGAGCAGGTGGTTTATTGTAACGATAACGCTACAGGGTTAAGAGCTATTATTGCTATACATAACACCGTATTGGGTCCTTCGCTTGGCGGTACTCGTATGTGGAATTACAATAACGAATCGGAAGCGCTTAACGATGTATTGCGTTTATCGAGAGGTATGACCTATAAATCATCGGTTGCGGGATTGAATTTAGGAGGAGGAAAGGCTGTTATCATTGGCGACGCTAAAAAATTAAAAAGCGAAGCCTTGTTGCGCCGTTTTGGTAAATTTATTGATGGGCTTGGCGGAAAATACATTACTGCCGAAGATGTGGCGATGAACAGTCGCGATATGGAAATGATACATATGGAAACAAAATATGTAAGCGGCCTTCCCGAAAACATGGGTGGCAGCGGCGATCCATCGCCCGTTACCGCTTATGGTGTTTATGTTAGTATGAAAGCCAGTGCCAAAGAAATTTGGGGAGCTGATAGTTTAACCGGAAAAAAAGTGTTAGTGCAGGGTTTAGGAAATGTGGGAATGCATTTGGTAGAACATTTACATAAAGAAGGCGCTCATATTCACGTTTACGATATTAACGAAGAACGCGTAAAAATGGCGGTACACAATTTTAAAGCCAAAGTTACAACCCCCGACGAAATGTTCAATCTGGATATTGATATTTACGCGCCTTGTGCTTTAGGTGCAACGGTAAACGATGATTCGTTAAGTAAATTAAAATGTAAGATCATTTGTGGCGCCGCCAATAATCAGTTGGCCGATGAAAAAAAGCATGGCGAGATGGTAAAACAAAAAGGGATCTTATACGCACCCGATTTTGTGGTGAATGCCGGGGGAATTATTAATGTGTATTACGAATTGGATGGTTACGTTCGCGAAAGAGCGATGGCCCACGCCGAAAAAATTTATGCTACTACCGCTAATATTTTGCAAGTGGCAAAAAATGAGAATATACCAACTTACGTAGCGGCCAATCGTTTGGCAGAAGAACGCATTGCCGCCATCGCTAAAATTAACGCCGTATTATAAACCCTAACCCCTAAATCCTAAATTCTAAATCCCCCCTTCGTTCTTTATGCTTAACCGTCGTTTTCTCCGAATCAAGATCATGCAATTGCTGTATGCGTTCTATCAGCACGAAAATGCCGATGTGGCCTTCTTTGAAAAAGAACTTTTCAAGACCCTCGATAAGATCTATAACCTTTACCTTTACATGCTAGCCCTGTTTGCTGATCTGCATCATCAGGCGCATTTGGTCATCGACGATAGTAAACATAAATTCAGACCCGGAAAAGATGACCTTGATCCTAATCTCAAATTCGTAAATAATACACTTTTAAAAGCACTGGCCGAGAGCAAAGAATTTAAAAGTGAACTTGAAAAAAACAAAGTGTCGTGGACCGGCGATTTTGATCTGGTGAGAAAGCTGTATACCGAAATTCGTCAGAGTGAAGAGTACAAAGTTTACATGGCTAATCCCGAACAAACCATCAAAGAGGATAAGGAATTTTTAATTAATTTGATCGTAAACCGTTTAAGCGAACACGATCTGCTTATTCATTTTTTTGAGGAAAAGAATATTCATTGGTCGGACGACACCTTTGTGGCCTTTAATTCGGTAATACGCACGTTTGAAGCTTTTGAAGGACAATTTAAGTTGATGCCGCTACTAAAGGATAAGGAAGATGATACTTTGTTCGTGTCTACTTTATTCAGAAAAACCATTATGTACAATGGCCAATACGAAGATCTTATTCGTAAACATACCAAAAATTGGGAACTCGATCGTATCGCAGCCATGGACATGCTCTTAATGAAAATGGCCATTGCCGAAATATTGCATTTAAAGAATATTCCAGTTAAGGTTTCACTTAACGAATACATTGATATTTCTAAAGAATACAGCACTCCTAACAGTAAAACCTTTGTAAATGGTGTATTAGATAAGATCATTCTTGATCTTAAGGTCAGTGGAGAGATCCAAAAAACAGGTAGGGGATTACAAGAGTAATTGGGCTAACCGCTTAAGTACCGCTCTGAGTGTTAACCTGGAGCATGTAGAAGTGTTGAAACATTGTTAACATCGTCAATTTAATTTTTTGAATATTTAGCTCTTTAACCCCAGGCGCGAAAACCTAAATGGCTTAACTTTTAATGTATGAAGAGACTTCTATTGCTTTTATTTCTTGCAGCTTTTGCTCTTAATTTACCGGCCCAAAACAAAAATAGTAAGGCTGATGATTTTGATACAGATGCATTACCCGTGGTACTATTAGTGGAAATAAATAAATTCCGAAAGGAAAAGGGTCTTGATACTTTAGAGTTCAATAAACTCCTCACTAAAGTTGGAACAGCCAGCTCTGCTAAATTTGCCAAAGGAACAACTGTTAAAGTAGAACCGAAGTCGACCCAAAAATTATTAAAGAAAAACGGCGGAACAAAAAAAGGTGAAGAAGTAGCCATGAAAGCGCCGGTAAGTAAAGGAAAAGAAAATTATTCGGTATACGAAGTGGCCAAAACCATTTACACCAAATGGGAAAATAATAAAAAGGACATGCCCGTGCTGTTAAATCCAAAATACGTGATGTGCGGCATTGGTGTTACGATGAGTGAAGATGGAAAGAAGGTGGTAGCTTCAGCGGTATTTAGCGGTTATGATATTGATAATACCGGACTCACCAAAACAAAAGAATTGGCGGTGCCATATAACACTAAATCAAAAAGCTTAAAGGATCCGGATCTTAAATCGTGCAAGAATTGTGACAAGTGGAAGAACTACGACAATTTGCAGCGTGGAATTTATGTGAACAATGGTAAGATCTACATTAAGTACAATAACATTAAAGAACTAAAACGCTTGCTTAAAAAATCGAAAGATGGATTAGCAGTGGATGTGGTACAACGCGATCAGTACAAAAAACCCGATTACAACATTATGGATAATAACCTTTGGAATAAAGGGATCATGGGTAAGGTGATTTACAAAGACAAGTTCTTTAAAAAGAATTTAATTAAACCGGATAAGAAGGCCAAACGCAAAGTGCGTATCAACAAGATCGAAGTGGAGATGGGTAAACTCGACCCTAAATTAAAAATGGCCGATTACGAAATAAATTTAATTGTGGTACAGGATGGTCACGTTTGCCGTATCGTTACCCGCAGTTATTTAGAGAATGGCGATGTGGATAGTAACACACCTATTGGTATTTTACCAATGCCCGATACCAAAGGTTTAAAACCACCCTTTGAGCCGCGCTCCGAAAGTTCGCTAATCAATTTCTCTATCCCTTTTGCCAAGAATAAATCCGAATTTAAGAATGAGGATATACAGCCATTGATCCACGCGCTTAACGAGCCGGAATTCATCATTGAGGGATT
>JBGASH010000030.1:1406-24768 GCA_044229775.1 Bacteroidia bacterium | reverse complement strand
CATTTCCTTGTACCGCTTTTGATACCTTATGCCGGCATAACAATTACCGGTTTTCCCGCCTCTGTCGGCACTGGTATCCTTCTCCAAAGCGGCCTGGTAGTAATCTACCGACCCTAATTGGTTCCAAGGAATGGCATTACGGATATTACCAGATTTTTTGCGGTAATTTTCGAAGCTCCCATTGGGAACGATGTTCTTTTGAACCGGTTCTTCGGCTGGGATCTGACCCCAGGCAATACTTGCATTGAGGGTCAATAATAAAAGATATAATATGCCGTATTTCATGGCCTGTTAAGCAAATATACTTTTAATGCCTTTGAGCCCGAATTTTTGTTTTTAACACTTGAATATTTAAAAATAAGTGTATATTTGCACTCCCATTTTGGGGCTAAAAAATATATTAAAATGGCAAATCACAAATCGTCAATAAAGCGTATCCGTTCAAATAACGCAAAACGCACACAAAATCGCTATGTGGCAAAAACCACACGTACAGCTGTAAAAAAACTGCGTGGCGCTACTGCTAAAAAAGAAGCTCAGGAGTTATTACCAAAAGTAACGGCTATGCTTGATAAATTGGCAAAACGTAATATTATTCATAAAAACAAGGCGGCAAACCTTAAATCAAAGCTTACTAAAAAGGTTGCTTCATTGGCAAAATAATCCTCATTTTTCTTAAAAATCCTCTTTAAAAGCCCTTTTTCAGGGCTTTTTTAGTTTTTTCTAAAATATTCAGGGAAAAGGCTTTGGGGTTAAGAAATAATTTTTATTTTTGTTCAGTTTTAAAACTTACATTAACTATGAATTCAAAAATTTTACGCACCCTTGGCGCAAGTTTATCGATAGCAGTTGTATTAACCGGCTGCGACGGACTTGGCAAAATGATTAAAAAACAAAAAGACATTAGCTATACTTTAGCGCCAAACCCTGTTGAAATGCACGGTGATAGCGTTCAGTTTAGCGTTAATGGAAAATTTAATCCTAAATTATTCGCTAAAAAAGTTACTCTTACCATAACCCCTTATATTAAATATACAGGTGGTGAAAAAGCCCTAAAACCAGTTGTTTTAGTGGGTGATAAAGCTGTTGATCCGGGACAAAAGATCAGCTACGACAAAGGGGGCACCTTTGCTTATACTTCAGAAAAGTTCGTTTACGAGCCAGGTATGAAAGTTGCGAAGATCGAACTTCGTGCTAAAGGAAAAGTTAAAAAGAAAGAGAAAGATTTTAAACCTATCGAAATTGGTGATGGTACCATTATCACACCACTTTTAACCCGTAACGACGAAAAAGGGATCTTTGGAAAAGATGCCTTCGTAAAAGTTACTCCGGTTAATCAGGTAACTCATATTTATTATACCATCAGCTCTTCTGCTGTTCGTCCAACTGAGATGAAAACCGAAGAAATGAAGAACATCAATAAATTCATTACCGATAACATTAACTCTGCATGGTACGAATTTAAAGGTATAGATGTTTCGGCTTACGCTTCTCCGGATGGTGAAACTGATAAGAACGAAAATTTAGCGAAAGACCGTGCTAACACAGGTTCTGCCGCTTTAATGGGTGAGTTCAAAAAGAACAAGAATAAAGACAATAAATTCGGTAAAGAAAAAGACCAGTTCAAAGTTGGTACTACTAAAGAAGACTGGGATGGCTTTAAAAGTTTAATGGAGCAATCTACTATTGCCGACAAAGATCTTATTTTACGTGTTTTAACGATGTACAACGATCCTAACCAACGTCGTACTGAAATTAAAAACCTTTCTAAAACCTACAAAGAACTTGCCGAAAAGGTGTTACCAAAATTACGTCGCGCGGAAGTAACAGTTAACGTTGACAAAAAATCACGCACCGACGAAATGATCTCTAAACTTTGTACTTCTAATCCTGATAGCTTATCTATCGAAGAGATCCTTTACGGCGCTACATTAACCAATGATATCAACACCAAAGTTCAGATCTACACTTCTGCCGAAAAACAATACGGTAACGATTGGAGAACTTCGAACAACCTTGGTGTAGCATTATTAATTCAGAACAAAGTAAGCGAAGCTGGCGAGGCTTTTAAGCGTGCTGATAAAAATGCTAATGGCAATCCAATTGTACAGAACAACCTTGGTATCATTGAAGCTAAAGCCGGCAACCGTCGCGCTGCTATGGAATATTATAACAAAGCAAGTGGAGCCGGTAACGAAGTAAACTACAACAAAGGTATCGTTCAGATCCGTGATGGTAAATACAGCGACGCTGTATCCAGCTTTGGTGATTACAAAAGCTTTAACAAAGCTTTGGCTCAGTTATTAGCCGGAAGCGCAGAAGCGGTTAACTCAACCATTGATGGTGGTGATGAAAAAGACCTTGCTATCAGTTATTATTTAAAAGCAGTTGCTGCTGCCCGCAAAAACAACAATACTGAAGTGATCAGCAATTTAAAAACCGCTATCGAAAAAGACGGTACTTTAAAAGCTGCTGCTAAAGATGATGCTGAGTTCATTAAACTAAGAGCCGATGGAGGCTTTACCGGTTTAACTAACTAAGAAATAATATTAATACTTTTTAAAACCCTCTCGGAAAACCGAGGGGGTTTTTTATTTTTACATAGTGCTCAAAAATTTTGTAGTATATAAATCCTCAGCCGGCAGTGGTAAAACATTTACTCTGGTAAAGGACTATTTGAAGATCGCCTTAAACGACACTTCTAATCCGCCCTACCTTTACAAGAAAATATTAGCCGTAACCTTTACGAACAAAGCCGCCGCTGAAATGAAGGAACGTATAATTGAAGCACTAAAAACCATTTCATCTGGCAACAATTCGCTAATAGAAAATTTATTACGCGCCGAATTAGAACTGGATGCAAAAACTATTCAGCAACGCGCAAAAGCGCTTTTAAGTGAGATCCTTCATAACTATTCTGATTTCTCAATTGGAACAATTGACGCCTTTACGCATAAAATAGTTAAAACCTTTGCGTTTGACCTAAAGTTGCCCGTCAATTTTACGGTTGAGACCAATACCGACGAATTTTACGAGAAGGTGGTTTCCGATCTGTTATCGAAAATTGGCGACGATAAAGAACTCACCGAGTTACTTATAAATTTTTCGGTGCATAATGCCGGCGAGAACACCGGTTGGGATCCGGAACCCCAGTTATTCGATTTTACATCGGTGTTTAAAAAAGAAGATGCCGATACCCATCTTCAAAAACTAAGTAGCTTAAGTAAAGAACAGTTACAAAACGTACACAAAACCATTGTGGCCTTTACCAAAGAATTTAAGAACACCATTAAACTGGCAGGCGTTAAAGCCCTCGATCTTATCCATCAACACCACCTAAACGATAACCATTTTACATACGGAAAAACTGGTCCGCAAAACATTTTTAAAAAATGGGCCCAGCTCAATTTTGATAGTTACGACGACCTGGTGGGAAAACGTTTTAGCGATGCTGTGCAAAACAATAAATGGCAAAGCAATAAGAATAACACTTCACATAAAGCTGCATTAGACTCAATTATTCCAGCGCTCACCGCTATCTCTAAAGAAACTACAGCCTATATCGATAAAAATTACAAGCGTTTTGCTTTGTATAAACTGGTAGAAAAGAATATTCACTCCATGATATTGGTTAGCGAAATGCAGCAAATCGCCAACGCGTTCAAACAAACGGAGCAAGTGGTTTTTATCTCGGAATTTAATTCAAAGATCTCGAAAATCGTGGCCGACGAACCCGCCCCTTTTATTTACGAAAGGTTGGGCGAACGTTACCATCATTTTTTGTTGGATGAATTTCAGGATACCTCGGGCATGCAATGGCAAAATATTTTGCCACTTGTAGATAATTCCTTATCGAGCGGTTGGTATAATTTGGTGGTGGGCGACAGCAAACAAAGTATTTACCGCTGGCGCAACGCCAATATTAAACAGTTTACCAATTTACCGCAAATTGAGAACACTGAACAAAACCCGATCCTTAGTGAAAGACAAATCAATCTTACAAATAATTATAAAGAAGAGGTTTTAAATATCAATTACCGCAGTTTACCCAAGGTTATCGAATTCAATAATAATTTTTTCAATGCCCTACCCGCTAAATTTCTTACAAACGAATTAATGAATGTTTATTCAAAGCAGGCTCAGCAAAAAAAATACGACGAGGGTGGTTATGTTAGTGTTTGTACCGGCGAAAGAGAGAAAGACCTATTCGAAAAAACCAATTGCGATCTTACGCTGGAGTATATCAAAAAAGCTTTGGCCAATAAATTTTCTTATAGTGATATTTGCATTATTACCCGTAATAATTACCACGGCAATTTACTGGCCGAATTTTTAACGGATAAGCAAATTCCGGTTGTATCTTCTGAATCACTGCTCATAAAAAATAATCCGGAAATAAACTTGCCTCATTGCTTTTTTAACCTATTTAATAAGTCCTGCCGATAAGATCAGTGGAGCTGCTATTTATAAATTACCTTCATAGTACCGGCGATAAAAAATTCTTGTTGCAAGAACAACTCAAAGCCATTAAAGAATATTCTCTTTTTTCTATTTTGAAAAAGGTCGGTTATACCTTAACTGAAGAATATCTTTATCAAAAGAATGTTTTTGATGTTTGTGTGGAAATGATCCGTCAACTCGATCTTCATTGCCATCAACCACAATACATTCGCTTCTTTTTAGATGAAGTGAACGATTACCTTGTCAATAAAACCGGTTCGGTAAATGATTTTTTGGTTTGGTGGGAAAAGCGTCGTTATAAAGCCTCGCTTATTATTCCCGAAGGAACGAACGCGGTTAGGATAATGACCATTCACAAAGCAAAAGGTCTCGAATTTCCGGTTGTTATACTTCCTTTTACCAATTGGGAAACATTTAAAGCTCAAAATATTTGGGTGGATATACAAGACGAGAGCATTGATCTCACTACCGGTTTATTTAATACGACCAATGCCCTTATAGACGGTGGGTATGATAGTGTTTTAAGTGAAGAACAAAATAATCAAAAACTCGATAACCTCAATTTACTTTATGTAGCATTTACCCGGGCAGCCGAGCGACTTCACATCATTGCCCTGAGATCTAAAACTCAAAAAAAAGAAACCGTGGCCCGCTGGATAGAGGATTATTGCCTCGAAACATTTGGTCCAAGTGCAAACGGCCTATATGAACTTGGCGTTTTAGAAAACAAGAAAGACATTCGCGAAAAAGAAACCATGCCCTTGTTTGATATTCCTGAGCTTCATTTTAACAGCAACCCCAACCTAATCAATATAAAAGGTGCCCATAAACTTAAATTAAACAACGATTCAGAGACCACTAGAGAAAAAGGAATTAAGATGCATTATATTCTCTCGGAAATAAATTCAGAAAAGGATATCGAGCCCGTTTTAATTAAAATGACAAAGCTTGGATTAATTAATTCGGATGAAAAAAAAGATCTTGCCTTTACCATCACCGGATTGATCCATAACTCCACGCTTAAAAAATATTTTACCGGAGAGCTAACTGTTAAAAATGAAGTCGAGATCATTACCGGCGAAGGCGAAATATTAAGACCAGATAAAATAGTCTTACAGGATAAAGCAGCTACAATTATAGATTACAAAACCGGTAAACAAAACACCAAAGCTTACTTACCACAAATGAATAAATATTATCAGGCATTGGTAAGCATGGGCTTTTCAACAGTAAAAAACATACTTGTTTACATTGAGGAAAACGTTGTTGAGGAACTGAATTGAACCTTATCAAACCCTGATTTTCGGTCAAATAAAAAGTCCTTTCTGGTTTAACAGAAAGGACTTTTTTGTTTCATGCATTTTTTATTCCTTAACTACCTTTATTGATTGTGAACCAGCTTCACTCGAAGTAAGTTTAAGATAATACACTCCTGCAGCCAGTTGATTCATATTAACAATATGATTACTGCTCGATTTACTGAATCCTACGGTTTGCTTCACCACTACTTTTCCACTCATATCTACCATTTCGATAGTGATGTTAATGGGTTTAGATGTTGTGATACTCACATTGAGTTTATCATTTGTTGGATTAGGATAAACAATATAACCGGCATTTTCGTTGCCGATCTGTAATATTCCGGAGCAAGGCAACACCGTTATGGTTTTAGCCGCGCTATTCATACACCCTTGCGCATTTGTTCCTGTAACGGTATAAGTGGTATTTATTGCAGGTGTATAAGAAGCGGTTGTTCCATTAGTGCCGCCCGGTTGCCAGGTATAAGATGTGGCACCGCCTGTAATGGTAAGCATAATTGAATTTCCGGCACAAACTGTAGGGCTCGGGGCCGTTAGATTCATAAACGGTAAAGCAAATACTGATACACTGGCCGTCATTGGTGCCGACATACATCCGCCATTATAGCCCCAAACAGTATAAGTAGTAGCTACAACCGGCGAATAAACTACTACCGCGCTCGTAAACCCATTGTTGCTCCACGAATAGGTAGTGGCGCCGCTGGCTGTAAAGGTTACAGGATCACCGGCACAAGATGTAGGCGTTGATACAGTCACACCAATATTAGGCGTAGTGCTGTAATTAATAAGAATAGTTGTATTTCCGTTGCACCCACCGGATGAACCGATCAAGGTGTAAGTGGTACTAACGGTCGGAGATACTACGACGGATGTTCCAGTAGTGCTCCCGGATTCCAGGTATAAGTAGCGCCACTGGCCGTTAAGGTAGCCTTGATCCGCCTGACGGACCACATAATTGTGTATTGGTAGAAGCCGCGATCACCACCGTGGTTGAATTGGTAGTGACGCTTGCGGTTGCCGTTTTTGAACAACCCGTTAACGTACTTGTTCCTGTTACCGAATAGGTAGCTGAACTGACGGTGTGTAACTAACGGCAGCATTATTACTACCAGTGCTCCAGGTATAAGTATCAGCACCACTGGCAGTATAAGTAATTGCCACACCCGGACAAACTGTTTGTGAGCTGTTAGAAATAACCACATTTGGCGGAGCCGTAACATTAATGGTTTGAGTAACCGAACTCGAAGCTCCATTGTTAGCTGATAATACCAAAGAATAGGTTCCGCTTGCAGTAAATGTAACACTTGGATTAACCGCATTGGCATTAGGTATAAATATGGCGCCGGCCGGGTTTGAACTCCAGGTATAACTTGGTGTTGGCGAACCAGTGGTGTTATTAACGGCGGTTAAGTAGCATTAGGACAAAAGTGAATTTGTGCTTGTAGAAAAAGCGACCCGTCACGTTTGGCGCGCCAACCGAACACAAACCATGTGTACCTAATTGATTTCGGTAAGGACTGTTTAACATGGCCGTTTGAATACGTATAGATTGATCCACCGTAAACATGTATTTTAAATTATCGGTTGGATAATCCATAAAATTCATGAACATTTCTCCGTCGGGAGAATTACTTGGGCTTGAACAAGAACCTACTTTGTAAGGATATGTTCCCGTAAAATTATTGGATGATCCGGGAGGTGTATCGTTACAATAATCAGTTAAACAATTTCCATCGCCCCAAATATGACGTAATCCTAAATAATGTCCGATCTCATGAGTACAAACGCGACCCCGCTTGTCGTAATTAGGATAATAAAAACCGGTTGGAAAGGTAACTACTGAACCAAAAGATTTTGCGTAACACCAAAAACCATCTGTTGTATTTGTTCCGGAACTTGCGCCAATTCCCGGATAAGGTACTTAATGGCGGAAAAGGTGGCATAACCCAACAAACCGATGGCACCAATATTTTCGTCAGTTACCCAAATATTTAAATATTTTTTTACGTTCCAAATTGGCAGCGGGCTTAATGGTACCATCAGTATGCTTTTAGTGAGGCGTTTGTTGTGAAGAAAAGTAGAGATCTGTCAACCTTTAGTTACAAAATTAACCCGATCAATTCCCGGTTCAGCAAGTGTATTGCCGGCTGTCTTTAGTAGCTAAACAAAATAAAATACCGCAATTAGCAATTTTAACACGACCATTACCATCTTTATTAGCCGCCGGTAATGCTGATTGGTTGCCCATGTAGTAAAGGCTGATGCCGGATAATTTCGGTATTATATCCACTATACCCGAATAATCATCATTCAAAACCTGCACTTGCGAATTTAACTGACCTTGCCAAATTCGGATAAGTACCTATGGCTTGTCCGCCATGGATCATGTGAATGATAACCGGAATAGTGAATTGTGGTGATTGAATTTGCAATTCAGCGAATTCATATTCGATTGTTGGTCGGCCATATACTGACTTACCAGTTTTTGAAACTCCGCCTCCCATTGTTGTGGCAGGGTACGGGTGCCACACGGGTTGGTTAAAATTGCCTGAGCTTTAAAATGTGTAGCAGAAAAAATAAAAGATAGTGCAGCAAAATAAAATAATAATGATCTTTTCATGTTAGTTAATTTTAAGTAATGATAATAAATTGGCTCAAGAAAGTCAAGCGATGTGAGGAAAAATATCTAAATATTTGGTTTTCTAAAAAGATTGGGAACCTTTAAATCTTCCTACAAAACCAATTTGAATTATGGGATTTGGATAGGGCGAAAGATATGGGTCATAGTTCAAATTCCACATACCAACCGCGGTACAATACATACGATCACCAATTGGATACCGCACGCCGCCGCCCACCAAATAATTATCTACCCAAATTCGGTCATTTGTAGAATAGGAATAAGGATCATTGCGGTTAATGTGATCCCATCCTACCTGTGCGAAAATATTTTCTAAAATAAAATACCTCGCAAAACAGCGCCCTCCATAAAAGGAGGTTCTTACTTTATAATTGCCGTAATTGTAACTAAAATAATTGTAAATGATCCCGGCCCCAACTGAAAATTTATCAGTTACTTTATAGCCAACAATGGGTGATAGATCAACAAAAGATTGGGTACCAAACCACGCTCCGAAGGTGCCGCCAAAATACACTTTATCCCTCCAGTTCCAATCCTTTTTCTCTTTTTCCTTTGGTTTACGCCCATCATTAGGCGCGTCGCCCAGGTCTTTCTGGGCAAAAACCCTTCCGCTTAGTACTAATAAAAAAATAATTATCCTTAAGAACTTTTTCATTTTTTTGGTATATTAAAGATACGCAATAAGCGTATATTTACGTACAAATTTAACCATTATGTTCGTTATTGTTACCGGTGCCTCTAAGGGTATAGGTTTAGAAATAGTAAAACAATTAAGTGTTAGAAAAAACACCACTATTCTGGCCATATCCCGTAACAAAACCCTCTTGGCCGGTCTTAAAAAACAAAAACCTGATACTATTATCACTCTTGCAGGAGATATTTCGCAAACCGCTACATTAAATAAGATAACCGGACTTGTTAAAAAAAAGAAATTAGCTGTAGATATTTTAATAAATAATGCCGGCGCGCTTGTCAACAAACCTTTTCAAAAAATAAATTCAAAAGAATTGCATACTGTTTATTCTACCAATGTATTTGCCCCTTTTTTGCTTATTCAGAAATTGATGCCATTCATGGGAAAGAAAAGCGGATCTCACATAGTTAACATTAGTAGCATGGGAGGCGTACAAGGAAGTGCTAAATTTGCGGGATTAAGCGCTTACTCCTCTTCTAAAGGTGCCCTTTCTATTTTAACCGAATGCCTGGCCGAAGAATTAGGTTCAAAAAAGATCTTTTGCAATTGCCTTGCGCTTGGGGCTGTGGATACTGAAATGTTACATAAAGCTTTTCCGGGCTATAAAGCCCCTCTTAGCGCTAAACAGATGGCACAATTTATTATTGAATTTTCGTTAACGGGGCATCATTATTTAAATGGGAAAGTTATTCCCGTATCTTTATCAACACCATAAAAAATCAATAGATGAAAAAATTACTCACGCTCGTTTTTTTGATCTCCGCCTTTCTTACATTCGGACAAAAAAGATTGATCCGTTGTCAGGTAACCCAAAAACATCCATACTGCGGTGGTGCACGGCCAACACCAGATATGGAAAAAGACGCTTTGATCCCAAAACCTTATGCGCGAAAAACATTTATTTATAAAATAAAAAGTAAAGTGGATTCGGTTACGATAGATGATAATGGTTTTTTTACGGTAACACTTAAACCCGGAACGTACAAATTTTACGAGCCATGGAAATTTCACAAAAGAACTCAGGATGGTTCTCCTATTGATCATTTTGACAAAAAATGCCTCGAAGCCGAATGGAAAAAAGAAGACCTTCTTTTGGTAGTAAGTAAAAAAACCGAAAAATTCACTAATAATATAGAACAAGGAAAATGCGAATGGCAATACCCATGCTATTTAAAAGAATACACTCCACGAATGCCCGAGTGAGAAACGTGATCCGTATAATTGTTCTTAATTTATTTTTTATACACGGATTTTCACAGCAGCTCACACAAACCATTCGCGGAACGGTTTTAGATAAACAAACGCAAAGTCCTTTACCGGGCGCAATAATTTCAGTTCTCAATTCAGACCCTTTAAAGGCGGCCACTACCGACGGTGATGGAAAATTTCGCATCGATAATGTGAACATTGGCCGATGCCAGTTAAAGACCACTTATATCAGTTACAAAGAAAAAATTCAACAGGTGATCTTAACCACCGGTAAAGAAACTGTTTTAACCATAGAACTCGAAGAGAACGCCATACAAACCAACGAAGTTACCGTGGTGGCCGAACAGGATAAAACAAAAACCAATAACAAAATGACCACAGTGAGTTCGCGCGTGTTTTCGGCCGAAGATGCTTCGCGTTATGCCGGAAGCCGTAACGACCCCGCTCGCATGGCCGCCAACTTTGCCGGTGTGAGCGGTGCTAATGATAGTAGAAACGATATTGTGATACGTGGCAATTCGCCACTTGGGATCTTATGGCGACTTAACGGATTGGATATTCCAAACCCTAATCATTTTGGCTCTTTAGGTTCAACCGGCGGTCCCATCAGTATTTTAAATAATAACACTTTAGATAATTCTGATTTCATGACCGGTGCCTTTCCGGCCGATTATGGCAATGCCACAGCGGGCGTTTTTGACCTTAAAATGCGAACAGGAAATAATGAAAGGCATGAGTTTTTGGGTCAGATCGGGTTTAACGGTTTCGAGCTGGGGGCAGAAGGGCCTTTTTCGAAAAAGAAAAAGAACAGTTCCTTTTTAATTAATTACCGCTACTCTACTTTATCGGTCTTTAAATATCTGGGGATCGATTTCGGTACCGGCTCGGCTGTTCCACAATACCAGGACCTATCTTTTAAAGCAGATTTTCCTACCAAAAAACTAGGAAAATTCTCTGTTTGGGGTATAGGTGGACTCAGTTATGTTGAATTACTTTTAAAGGACCAATCCAAAACCAATAATCTTTATGGTTACAGTAACCGCGATTCGTATTTTCGATCGAATGTTGGTGCCGGCGGCGTTTCTCATACTTATTTATTGAATTCGAGTTCTTATACCAAAATAAATCTGGGAATAAGCGGGCAATACAATTTTATTAAGTCGGATATTGTAGACACACTCAATAATCCCTGGACCACCTCAACAGAATACAAAAATAATGCCTATACTATACGTTATTCCGGCAATTTCACTTACAATAAAAAATTCAGCTCGCGCGATTTTATGAATACCGGTTTTTACTGCGATGTTTATAACACCTCTTTTATTGATAGTACCGATAATTTTGACGGGAAAGGTTTGGTTACTTTGAGGCATTATGTTGGGCAAACATTATTAGGCCGAGCATTTATTCAGTGGCAACACAAATTCAACGACAAACTTTCGTTGAACAGCGGCTTTACTTATCAGTATTTGCTTTTAAACGGTTCGCAATCGCCAGAACCACGCCTAGGTTTAAAATATGCTATTACCCCTAAACAAACGGTGAGTTTTGGAGCCGGTTTACATAGCCAGTTACAACCCCTTTATGTTTACTTTGCTACCGCCAACACCTCTAACGGCGTTGTTGAAACCAACCGAAATCTTGATTTTACGAGGGCGGCTCATGTAGTGATGGCTTACGATGTCAATATTTTTAATAATGCCCGTATCAAAACCGAAGTGTATTATCAATACCTCTACAGCGTTCCTGTACGACAACGGATGGATTATTTTTCGGCCATTAATTTAGGGGCCGATTTTGAAAGTCCGAATGTTGACAGCCTTAAAAATAATGGTACCGGCCAAAATTATGGTTTTGAATTAACCGTTGAAAAGTTTTACAGCAAGGGCTATTATTTTTTGATCACCACTTCGTTGTTTGAAAGCAAATACATTGCCAGTGATAAAATAAACCGTAACACTGCCTTTAACGGAAATTATGTGATGAATGTTTTGGGTGGGAAAGAATTTAAAATAAAACAAAAACACATTTTAGCTTTAGATGTAAGAATAACTTACGCCGGCGGAAAACGCTACGTACCTTTTAACCTCGACTCATCCGCCGTTGTCGGTTATGGCGTTAAAGATGGTACAAGAGCTTATACCAATCAATTTCCGCCCTACTTTAGAATGGATGTTAAACCTTCTTACAAATTAAACACTAAACGCTTTACACACGAATGGAGCATCGATATTCAAAACATTACCCGACACGATAATATTTTTCAGCAACGTTACGATCCGCTTAACAAGACAATACGGGTAGATTACCAATTAAAATTCTTTGTTTTGCCGCAATACCGACTGACGTTTTAAAATAATTACTACATTAGCATATGGCTCCAAACCGGCTTAAAATCATCCTATGCTTATTCTTTTTCTTTTCTGCATTTGAATGTTCTTTTGCACAGCAAGGTGGCGGTTCGGGTAAAAAACAACGCAGCATTGATTCACTGCTCAAAGTTCTGGCCATTTCAAAAGAGGATACTAATAAAGTAATTACTCTGAATAGTCTTAGTAACCAAAGCCAACAGAGCGGCAAATTTGAAAACGCTTTGAAATACGCCAATGAAGCATTCTCTTTATCGCAAAAACTCGATTTTAAAAAAGGAATTGCTAAGTCATTATACATGATCGGTAATGCCTATAAATCTAACAATGATTTTACTTCTGCCCTCGATTATTACCTTAAGTCGTTGAAAGTTTGCGAAGAAAACAGCGATAAAAAAATGAAAGCTTCTGTACTTGTATTACTAGGAAACCTATACAGGTCGCAAGGAAATTATTCCAAATCCCTTGAAAATTTTAAGGAATCGCTTAAAATTCGGGAAGAGATCGGTGATATAAAAGAAATGGCTACACCTTTGAATGGGATAGGAAATGCTTATTATGAAGAGGGTATTTATCCTAAAGCGCTAGAATATTACTTAAAATCTTTAAAGATTTCGGATGCGATGGGAGACAAAAAAGAACAGGCCTCAACGCTTAATAATTTAGGGAATGTTTATAAAGTACAGAACAATATTGGAAAGGCCCTCGAATATTATAATAAAGCGCTTTCGATGAATGAAGAAACCGGCAATAAAAAATGGAAAGCCATTAATCTAAATAATATTGGTGGAATTTATATAAGTCTTAAAAATACCAAAAAAGCCATTGAGTGTTTTGAGGAATCGGTAAAGATCAAAGAGGAAATAAATGACAAGTTCGGTATGGCATTTTCGTTAATGAACATTGGTGTTATTTTCATGAATGAAGCAAATTTTAAAAAAGGGATCGAGTATCAGGAACGTTCGTTGAAATTAAGAGAAGAGATCGGTGATAAAGGAGGGATCGCCGAAAGTTTAAGGAACCTTGGAGTGTGTTATTATAATCTCGGACAAAATCAAAAAGCCCTTGAGTATTTGAACAGGGCCTTAAAGCTCGGCGATGAAACTAGAGCTAAAGAAAGTATTAAAAACTGTTATTCCGACCTTGCGAAACTTCATGAGAAAATGAACAATACAAAAAAAGCTTACGAATATTATAAATTATATTCGGCCGTTAAAGACTCGTTATTAAATGATGAAAGCAGCGAAAATATGACCCGTATGAACGTGCAGTTTGATACTGAAAAGAAAGACAATGAGATAAAATTACTTAATAAAGATAAAGAAAAACAAGAAGCATTAACTGCCAGCGAAAAAAAGAAACAAAACATCATTACCGGATCTGTAACGCTTGTCCTCGTTTTAGTGATGGTATTCGCCCTATTTGTTTTTAGAAGTAATCTGCAAAAACAAAAGGCCAACGTTGAAATTTCGAAACAAAAAGAGATCATTGAAGAAAAAAACAAGGAGATGCATGACAGCATCACTTATGCGTTACGGATCCAAACTGCTATCCTTCCTCCTGAAAAACTTATCAAACAACACCTTCGATTTTTATTGGGTAGAGAAGCTTGGAAATAAGGTTCTATTTGCAGCAGTAGACTGTACGGGCCACGGAGTTCCTGGTGCTATGGTAAGCGTTGTAGGACATAATGCGCTTGACCGTACCATAAAAGAATTCGACCTTTCACAACCTGGCGCAATACTTGACAAACTTACTGTTTTGGTTGAAGAAACTTTCGAAGGTTCGGAAAATGAAGTGAAAGATGGTATGGATATCTCTTTATGTTCGTTCGACACCAATTCCTTAAAATTAGAATGGGCAGGCGCCAACAATCCTTTATGGATAATGGAGAATAATGAAATAAAAGAAATAAAGGCTAATAAGCAACCTATTGGCAAGTTCATAAACCGAAACCCGTTCAACAACCATGTCTTACAATTACAAAAAGGCCAGTGTCTTTATATTTTTACCGATGGTTTTGCCGATCAATTTGGTGGGCCGAAAGGAAAAAAATTCAAATACAAACAATTACAGGAGATCCTTATTGGAATTTCTGGTCTACCAATGGAAAAACAAAAGCAGGTCATCGAAAATAAGTTTAATGAATGGAAAGGGGATCTGACTCAGGTGGATGATGTTTTAGTAATAGGAGTACGGGTATAGAAAACTGCGATCTTAATTTGCAAAATTAAATCAATACGCTCTCACATTTTTGCCTTCCATGTAATTAATGAAAGCCCTGTTGGCTACTTTATTTCCACCTGGAGTTGGGTAGTTACCGGTAAAATACCAATCGCCTAAATTATTGGGACATGACATGTGAAGTCCTTCGATGTTCTGATAAATTATTTCGAGTTCGGCTTTCAGATCGGCCGGCTTAATAAGCTCTGCGATCTTTTGCGAAATTTCTTCTGTTGTAAAGGTGTCGTAGATCTCTTTTACCACGTTAACCTGTTCTTCTTTTGGTTTGGTGGTTTCCATTAATGCGCGTTCGTAAACAGCGTCTAATATGTTTTCTCTTCCTGTCTCTTTCAATAGCGCAACCGTAGCATCAAAGGCAATAAATTTGGATAAGATCGCCATATCAATGCCGTAACAATCGGGGTAACGGATCTGCGGAGCAGAAGACACCACAATTATTTTTTTAGGTTCCAGTCGATCTAAAATTCGCAGGATACTTTGTTTTAAAGTTGTTCCTCTAACAATACTATCATCCAGCACCACTAAATTATCTATTCCTTTTTTTACAGTGCCATAGGTAATATCGTAACCCAAATTTACCATGATGTCGCGATTCTCATCATCGGTAATAAAGGTTCGTTGCTTCACATCCTTTAAAACCACTTTATGAATTCGCGGCTGCACTGCCAGTATTTTACTTAAATGCGGTTCGGCCACGCTTCCTATCTTCAATATTTCGGTAGCTTTATATTTATTAAGATATTCATCTAATCCTTCTATGAGACCGCCAAACGCCACCTCAGCGGTATTTGGTATATAACTAAAAACCGTATTATCCAGATCGTAATTTACCGCTTTTAAAACCGAAGGCACCAAAAAGCGTCCCAAATTCTGACGTTCTTTATAGATCTCAGCATCATTACCTCTTGAAAAATAGATCCGCTCAAACGAACAGGCTTTTCTTTCTAATGGTTCAATGATCTCTGTCTCGCTGAAATTGCCGTTTTTCTTAATAATGATAGCATGCCCGGGTTTTACTTCTTTTACTGCTTCAAACGTGGTATTAAAAACAGTTTGTATAACGGGTCGTTCACTGGCTACCACAATAATTTCGTCATCTTTATAATAATACGCGGGCCTTATTCCATGCGGATCGCGCAACACAAACGCATCGCCGTGTCCTATCATTCCCGCCATCACATAACCACCATCCCAACGCTTACTACTCTCAATTAAAATAGATGCCACATCAATATTATCCTGAATTTTTTTTGAAATAACCTCGTTATCATCACCACCTTCTTTGAACTGGCGGAACAAACGATCGTTCTCTTTATCCAAAAAATGACCTATCTTTTCGAGTACAGTAACGGTATCCGCTTTTTCGCGGGGGTGCTGACCCAACTCTACCAGATGTTCAAATAATTCGTCAACATTAGTGAGGTTAAAATTACCGGCCACTACTAAATTACGAGCCATCCAGTTATTTTGTCGGCGGAAAGGGTGACAACTATGCACCCCATTCTTTCCAAATGTACCATAGCGTAAATGCCCCAAAAGTACCTCTCCTAAAAACGGAATATTGTTTTTTTGCCATTCGGCACTTTTGTATTGCTCGGGATGTTTGCGCGAGGCATTAATGAACAGGTCGTTTATTTGCGAAAAAATATCTTGTGTAGCTTTATGCTCAATAGAACGTAAACGGTCGATATAGGTAGTGCCGGGTTTTGCATCGAGCTTTATAGTGGAAATTCCAGCCCCGTCCTGCCCACGGTTTATCATTTTTTCCATGAGCTGGTACATTTTATGAAGGCCGTACCGGGCCGAACCATACTTGGTTTTGTAATAGGCTACAGGTTTTAATAACCTGATTAGGGCAACACCGCACTCGTGTTTAATTACATCGCTCATTTTAGGAGCAACAAATGTACGATTTTGTATGCTTTTTTAGCAAGAAATGGGCGAAAACTTATGATATATTACCATATAAAAACCGGAGTTTGAAAAAATATTTTATTTTTCAGCCAACCTTTTGTCAATTCTAATCGTTTTAGTGTATAAGTACCGGTTTTAGGTGCTATTTAACACTTGTATTTTACACTGCAATTAGTTAAATTTGAAGCTTAGTTTTTAATTAAATCAACAATTCGTTATGCAAATGAAAAAGCATTACTTGTCGCCTTTATGGCTCTAACATTCTTAACCGGCAAAAGCCAGATCGTTATCAACGAATATAACGCCTCGCATGTTAGCCTTGCTTCAGGTCCGCTTGACCAATTTGGGCAATTAAGCAATTGGGTAGAGTTATATAACTCTTTGAATGTTCAGCTAAATCTTAACGGCTATTATTTGACCAACGATAAAAACGACCTGTATAAATGGAAATTTCCTAACGGTCTTAATATGGCTCCCAATAGTTTCCTTGTAATTTATTGTTCGGGTCGTAATGTTTATCCCGGTTCATTAAATGGGATTGTTACCACCACTGCCAATATGCACACTAATTTTGATCTAAGGCAATGTCATAAAGACAATTGGTTAATGCTAACGTATAACGGTGCTATTAAAGATTCGGTGTTTATACGACCAACCATGGCCGATCACACGCGTGCACGTTTTCCTATTGATGGTTGTTCAGGACCATGCGCCTCGGGGATACAATATTTCAATGTGATGTTCCCGGCAGCGGTAACACACAGTGCTACTAACGTAGGTGCCATACCGGGTGTAAATACCTTTACCGACTATGCCTGCACACCGATCTTCACCGTGTTGCCAGCTAACGGTGGCGGAAATGCGGATGCTGGTTTTAACTCTACCGCTCCTCAAATAGATTTTTTAATTTGCGATACCGTTAACTTTAGGGTATTGTATACCGAAGACAGTAGCTATCCAATTGGTGCTGGTGGGGCTTGCAGTTGGTGTCCTGCTCCTGTTACGCCTACTAACAATACTCAAATTTACGATCCGGGCACATCGCTTATTATACCATGCAATTCAACACATCACCTAAGAGCCGTTTGTGTACCTAAATTTAGTTACACTTTAACGCACGCACCTAGCTTTTGTGAAACCAATACCTATTTTTGCTCTGAGCAAATTAGTCCGGGTTTCGGTGTTATGTCAATAGCTATGGACACGAATTATTTCCACACTACCACTCCAGCTACAGTACACATTGAGTATTTTGATAATATGAAACTGCAAAGCGAAGGTTACGCCGCTATTAGTCAACCCATTTTTGATTCGTGGCGTTTTGTGCAGCGTGGCATGGATGTAACCATGACTGATAGAGTTGGTTTTGGATGCGCTGTTGAATACAAAGTTTTTAATGATATTAATCTTGCACCGAGTACACGTTCTGTTCAATCACATTTTTCACTTAGAACTGCCGGCGAAGACAATTGGTCGGGTGCACTAACGTCATTTTCCAACACGGGTGGCGTTCATATGCGGGAAGCCTTTTCGCAAACTGATGCAAATAAAAATGGTTAGGATCTGGAGGGGATGCACTATAAACCCATAAAAATGTTTGTGAACGGAATTTATAATGGTATTTACGAATTCAGAGAGTTTCCTGATGTAGATTATGTGAATTACTATCACAAATATCCTAAGGATTCTATTGATATTTTAGCCACCGGACCTATACCTGCCGGAGCCAATTTAAATCTTGCACCTGGTATAGCTGGAAGCGATACCGGGTGGGTAACCTCTCCTGTTGCTACCACCAATAGCGGTGCGTTTAACTACGTTCGCAATTTACCTGTAGGAACCAACCAACCATTCTTTAATGTTGCTGCCATAAGGACTAATACGAGCAGCTTAATGGATTACATGATCTACAACAGTTATTTGGTGAATACGGATCTTGTCAAATTTAATACAGCCTGGTGGCGCGGAAGAACTGCTTCTAATCCCGATAGGCGCTGGCGCTATTTTATGGTGGATATGAATAATATTTTGGATCTGTACCGAACGCCTACAGCTCAAGCCGCTCATAGCATGACTACTAATCCTTGTTTCTACATGACCCCTACCACAGCCCAATACGCCAATGTGAATTATACCACAACGGCTTCCAGTTATACAAGTCATGGTTACATGTTAAGTAAATTATTGACCAATCCTCAATACAAAAACGATTATGTCAATCGCTACATGGATCTTGTGAATAGTGTGTTCAGATGCGATAAGATGTTAGCGCATTTAGATTATTTCCAAACCATGTTCGATCCTGAAATGAATTTACACACTACATTATTTGCCAATGCACTTTATACCGATTGGTTAGGAAACATGGACACATTGAAGCAGCGTATTAAAGACAGATGTAACGCTATTAATCCAAAATTAAAACAGTGTTTGAATTTACAGGGGCCATATAACCTAACTGTAAAAGTAAGACCGGATAATTCGGGAACAGTTGACCTCAACTCTATTCACCTTGCCAACTTTACCTGGAGTGGTACTTATTACAATGCTTCTCCTCCAATGTTAACTTACTTAAAGGCTGATCCTATAGATACTTCCATATGGGCATTTGATCATTGGGAATTTGTTAACCATTTACCGCTTTTACCACAGGATATCAACGATGATTCTGTAACAATATCATTAACCAATAGTGATGATATAGTGGCCGTGTTCATTGATAAACGACAGGATATTGTAATGCCAACCGCCTTTACGCCTAATGGTGACGGTCATAACGACGTTTTTGCGCCGCTTACCGGAAGGTTTTCCAGTAACTATGAATTTCAGATCTGGAACCGTTGGGGTCAGCAGGTATTCCGTTCAAACGATAACCTTGCAGGATGGGATGGCAAATACAATGGCGCCGATTCGCAAACGGGTGTTTATGCGTATATGATCACCTATAAAAACAAGTCAAATGAGAGTAAAGTGCTGAAAGGCAACGTCACTCTGATAAGATAAATGGACCAATATTGATATTAATTCGAATTTTTTTAGAATCTTTGTTAGCTATATGAAAAACCCAAAACTGATACCCTTACTTTTAATTGCTTTTTGTAGTTTTCAGTTTAAAGCTCAGGATATACATTTCTCGCAATTTAACGAGACACCAATAATGGTTAATCCTGCCAATACCGGTTTTTTTGACGGTTATATACGCGCCTCAACCAATTACAGGACGCAATGGGCAGCGTTTGATCATGCGTATAAAACTATGGGATTATGCCTTGACGCGGCCCTTTTCAGAAATAAGAAAAAATCGGCTTCATTAGGCATGGGTTTAATTGTTTTTAGTGATAAGGCCGGGGCCGCGAGATTGGGTAATAACCAGATCTTGCTTACCGCAAGTGGTATTGTAAAATTGGATAAGAAACAAACCTTATCGGCAGGTATGTATGGTGGCGCATCTATTAACAGCGCTAATTACTCAAAACTAACCTATGCCAGTCAGTGGAACACCGTTGAAATTGACCCTACTTTACCTAGTTACGAATCAGTAGCGTTTCACAATTATACTTATACCGATATTGGCTTAGGTGCCGCTTATGAGTATAAAAAAGTGAAGGCACACGACGACCGTGATGATGTACAAAGTTTACGTTTAGGTATTGCGGTGAGTCACCTTAACCACGCTAAGCAAGAATTTGGTTCAGGTTCTTTGTATCGCATTCCTCGTAAATTAACCATGCATGCTTCGGCACGAATTGATATTCCTGACAGGAATATGTCGGTTATACCAAGTGTTGTTTATTACTATCAAAAACCGGCTAAAGAACTTAATTTTGGCGCGCACATAAAATACCGTTTTAAAGCCGGAACAAAGGTAACCGGACAAAAAGTGGAGAAAGGTCTATCGTTTGGATTATATTATCGCGTAAACGACGCGTTGATCCCACAAATATTATTGGATATGGGAACTTACGCTATCGGACTTTCTTACGATTCAAATATTTCAGGCGCCAAAAAAGTTACCAAAACCAATGGCGGATTTGAGATCACACTACGTTATAACTGGCTAGCCGACGCCCTATTTAAAAGGAAACACGAATACTATTAGTAGTTTTCTGTTCAATATGAAGAATAGATCTTCTCTTATTACGGTTGCTTTACTTTCTGTTTTGATCGGGATCTCTTATTACTTATACAAAAACAAGAATAAAAGTTCTACGCTTGACAGCGACGCCCGTAACTTCAAAATTGATGATACCGCATCCATTACCCGAATATTTTTGGTGAACAAGAATGGGGCCCAATCAACCGTTGAAAGAACAAAAAGCGGTTGGATGGTAAACAAAAAATTTCCTTGTCGCCCCGAAGCCATTGAAACCCTGCTCTACACGATGAAAATGATCGATGTAAAATCACCGGTTCCTAAGGCGGCCAAACAAAATATCATTAAACAAATGACCGCCAATTCTATTAAGGTGGAAGTTTATGCCGGCAATGAATTGATAAAACAATATTATGTAGGTCGTGAAAATCAGGAACACGATGGTACCTACATGGTATTGACCAATATTGACAGTGGCGAAAATTACGATGACCCGTTTTTAACCTGCATCCCGGGATTTGACGGATTTTTATCATCGCGGTATATTGTGAGCGAAAACGAATGGCGCGATAAAACCGTGGTAAATTATATTCCTCCACAATTAAGCGAAATAAAAGTGGAAAGCATGGAACATCCCGATTCGTCGTTTGTGATTAAACTGAATTCCACTACCGACTTTTCGCTAAAAAAATTGGATGGTACTGCTATAACATTTGAGGAAATAAAAATGAAACAGTATCTGGCCTACTTCCAAAACCTGCAATACGAAGGACTTTTTACCAGTATGAATTCTAAATTAACCGATTCGCTTAAAAACGTTCTGCCTTTCTTTAAGATCAGTATCACCGATAAGAATGGTGAAAAAAAAGTGTTGAATTTCATACACAAAAACTCTACGCCTGACATCAATACCAAATACGGCGAAAATTACAAGTATGATCCCGACCGTTTATATTTAAAATTTAATAATGATAAGGAATTTGCACTCATTCAGTTTTTTGTATTCGGAAAAATACTTCAGAATTACGGCTATTTTCTGCCCCAAAACTCTGTTAAAAAGTAACTCAAAACTATACCCTTTAAAACAGGCCTATTCTTAAGCGAATCCTATTTTTGTTACTAAAATAAGCTTATGAATTTTGTTGTTTCGTCGTCATCCCTTTTAAGGCATTTAAAATCGATCAGCGGAGTATTGAACTCTACCAATACCATTCCGATCTTAGATTGTTTTTTATTTGAGCTTAGCAACGGCGAATTAACTGTATCGGCCAGCGATATGGAAACAACTATTACCACTACCTTAAAAGTGGAAGCTTCCCAGGGTGGCTCTATTGCGGTTCCTGCAAAAACATTATTGGATACTTTAGCTAATTTACCGGAGCAGCCTATCTCGTTTATTATCGATAATAAAAAGTTTTCGGCTAAGCTTAAAACCGAAACGGGTGATTACACTTTAACCGGACATAATGGCGATGAATATCCTAAAATGCCAAAACTGGATTCACAGACCTCTATTGTTATTAAGAGCGACGTACTGAGTTCTGCCATCAACAAAACTATTAGGCCGGCGCTTCCGCTTCTTTCATCATGCCTAAAAAACCGTTGAACGTTTTAAAGAATCTTTTAGCAGGAATTGATGACGCGGTAAAAGTGGAATTCAACAAAACGAATGCTTTGTTTTCGTTTGGGTATATTAACCTGGTTTGCCGTTTAATTGACGGAAAATATCCTAATTACGAAGCTGTTATTCCAAAACAAAACCCTAATAAATTAACCATCGACCGTTCTACTTTTTTAGGCGGTATTCGTCGTGTGAGTGTTTTCTCTAACAAAGCAACGCATCAAATTCGTTTAAAGATCTCGGGCAGCAAACTTACCATTTCAGCCGAAGATCTTGATTTTGCTAATGAAGGTCACGAAAGTCTTACCTGCTCTTATGTTGGTGAAGACATGGAGATAGGATTTAATTCGAAATTCCTTGCCGAAATGGTGAGCAATTTAGAAAGCGATGAGATCACTATTGAAATGAGCGCGCCCAACCGCGCCGGGATCATTGTTCCTTCTCAAAAAGCCAATCCAGGAGAAGATATTTTAATGCTGGTAATGCCTGTTATGCTTAATAACTAAGCTGCTTTTATTTTACCTTAATCTTTCCTTTTATTATTTCGTGTTCTTCCACTATAGTATCATTTCTTGATACATCGCCTTTCACCGTTTTTTCTCCCGTAGGCTCGGCACACACAGGTTTTTTAGGGTTTTCAATGGCTACCTTTCCCATTAATGGTTCATGAACCCGGGGCGAACAACTGAATAAGGTGGTACCGAAAATAAAGAACATAACCACCGCAACTTTTCTGAAAAAATTCCACGACCTGAATTGCATAAAAAAATCATCGAAGGTGATCTCATTTAGCT
>JBGASH010000030.1:0-1347 GCA_044229775.1 Bacteroidia bacterium | reverse complement strand
CATACGTTTTCAGTACCCGGGAGATCTTTAAAAAAGTCCTTTATCTCAGTTAAAGTTTTGCTACTAAAATCAACGACGTTCTTTTTACAAGAAAGACAAAAGGCACCTTTATCATTAGGGGTCATTTTATCCCAGTTCTCGTGGCAGGGTTCATTAATGGCTATTTTCATTTGGCATTTTATATTTAGATGCACTATCTGAAAATATTCCATAAAAAAGCCCCGGGGCTACCGGGGCTCAACATTATCATTACTTGGTAAAATCCCAGGTCTCCATGAACTTGGTGGTGTAATTTCCTTTTTTAAAATCTTCGTTCTGCATTAATTTCAAGTGAAAAGGGATAGTGGTTTTAATACCTTCTATCACGTACTCGCTTAGGGCTCTGTGCATTTTAGCAATGGCCTCTTCACGGGTTTGCGCCACCGTAATTAATTTACCTATCATACTGTCGTAATTAGGCGGGATGCGATAACCGCTGTACACATGCGAATCAACGCGTATACCATGCCCACCCGGCGTATGTAAAGTTGTGATCACACCTGGCGATGGAACAAAATTCATGAATGGATTTTCGGCGTTAATACGGCATTCGATAGCATGCAATTGCGGATAATAATTTTTTCCGGAAATTGGCACACCGGCTGCAACCAGTATTTGTTCGCGTATAAGATCGTAGTTAATTACTTCTTCGGTAATGGGGTGTTCAACCTGAATACGGGTGTTCATCTCCATGAAATAAAAATTGCGGTGCTTATCCACCAAAAACTCTACTGTTCCAACGCCCTCATATCCTATTGATAAAGCTGCCTGAACAGCCGCGTCGCCCATGGCTTCGCGTAATTCGGGTGTCATGAATGGCGACGGCGTTTCCTCCATTAATTTCTGGTGACGTCTTTGAATAGAACAGTCACGCTCACTTAAGTGACAAGCCTTGCCGTATTGGTCGCCCACAATTTGAATTTCTATATGCCTTGGTTCTTCAATGTATTTTTCCATGTACATGGCCCCATTACCGAACGCTGCTGTAGCTTCGGTAACCGCGCTATCCCATAAAGCTTCAAGGTCCTCTTCTTTCCAAATGATGCGCATACCTTTACCACCACCACCGGCGGTTGCTTTAATAATAACAGGGTATTTAATTTGTTTAGCTATTTTTTTTGCTTCCTTAACATCAGCAATTAAACCATCTGAACCCGGCACGCAAGGAACACCTGCTTTTTTCATGGTATCCTTGGCGTTACTTTTATCTCCCATCGAATTGATCATTTCGGGAGAAGCGCCAATGAATTTTATTTTATTCTGACGGCAGATCTCCGAGAACTTGGCGTTCTCACTTAAAAATCCGTA
>JBGASH010000306.1:0-2759 GCA_044229775.1 Bacteroidia bacterium | reverse complement strand
AAAACCGTCCGTTTCGCTGGTAAGATTGTTAACCAGATCGCCCGTAAATAGAATAAGATCTGCCTTTTGTTCCATAACAATTTCAAAAGCCTTTGTTAGGGCATCGGTATCTATGAATGAACCGGTATGAATATCAGAGATCTGAATAATTTTAAATCCGTTGAAGGCCTCTGGTATGTTTGGAGAATCGATCTTCACATTATGGATCCGGTATTTGTAAGCCCCCCTGAACATACCGTACAGGAGTGAAACCGCCGGGATAACAGTAAATGTTACAGCAATCTGGCTCAGGAATTTTAATCGCGTTATCCCGCCGCCACCTTCGGGGATCTCTGTTTTGGCTACAAAAATAATTTTATAAAGCCACCTGAAAAGCCGAATGATATCATCAATAAGAAGAAAGGAAGACCCTAAAAGTTTACATATTAGCATCATTAATCCGGCCGATGCGAGGAATCGAAAGAATTTATTCCATTCAGAGATCGGAAAAAAAAGGGATACCAGTCCAATACAAATATTAAATGCGGCCAGCGAATAAGCGATCCAGGTGATGGTATTCTTTTTGCCCGATGAAAAATCCTGGACAAATGTTTTTACGGCCTGCAAAAAATACAGTTCAATAAGAAGAATAACTGCAAATAATATTAAAAATCGGACAAACATAAATGCCCTGTAAAATTACAGTAAAAAGCAGTACAATTACTATTTTGTGATTTTTTTAGAGTACCATTCACCGACTTTAGTACCATTCACCGATTAATTTATTATCTTTAACCTAAAGAAGTTTTAATTTATATAAATAGAACATGGCAGGCGTTAATAAAGTAATTTTGATAGGAAATCTGGGTCGCGATCCCGAAATAAAGTATTTGGAAGGTAACGTTGCGCGTACCAGTTTCAGTTTGGCAACTACCGAATCCTATAAGGATAAGAATGGGAACCGGGTTGATCAAACCGAATGGCATAATATCATTATGTGGAGGGGATTGGCCGAAACAGCCGAAAAGATCCTTAAAAAAGGAACGCAGGTTTATATTGAAGGGAAATTGCAAACCCGGCAATGGACCGATAAAGAAAATAATAAACGAAATACCACGGAGATCGTTGCCGAATCTTTCCTTATTTTACAAAGAAAAGACAGCGGCCAAAGCAATTCGGGTGAAAGCAATGATAGTGGCAATGACAGGTCCACCACCGGCGACCTGCCCTTTTAGCGAAGAACGTTATGCATCGGGGTTTGTTCAAAACCTTTGCCTCAAAACATTATGTTCTAAAAATGGTTCTTTATTTTTGTATTAAACCATGAAAAAACATCTTGCCCTTCTTTTTGTTTTTAGCGTTGTACTAATTATTGGTTGCGACGATGACGACGATAAAATCTATTCGCCAAAACCAAGAGGGTATTTCAAAATTGAATTCCCAAAAAAGAATTACCGTTTATACGACAGTATGCCACAATGCAGTTTTGAAGTGCCCGACTATGCTTATGTTGCCGTTGGCAAACAAGGCATTAATGTTGATACCGGAAGGTATGCCGAAGCTAAACCGTATTGGATAAACCTTCAATTTCCTAAATACAGAGCCACCGTTAATTTAACCCATTTGAACGTGAACAATCATTTGGATTACTTTTTGGAAGATTCGCGTTTTTTTGCGCTTAGTAAACATCAGATAAAAGCAACGGGTATTGATGAAACCGTCGTTATACGCGATAGTGCTAAAGTATACGGACTGGTATACGATATTGCCGGGAACACTGCCTCTTCGGTTCAGTTTTATTTAACCGACAGTACAAAACATTTTTTAAGGGGCGCATTATATTTTAATGCCGTTCCAAATATTGATTCGCTTAAAATCGTGATCGACTTTATCAGAGCCGACATTTTACAATTACTGCAAACCTGTAAGTGGAAAGAATCTGAAACGATCCCTCAGAAGAAAAAGCGATCTTAATTATAGATCCTGAGCGCGTTATTGTCGTAACTGGTATTATATCTTTTTAAAGCAATGGTAGCAGGACCATTCATTACTACACCATCCACTATTTGCCATTTGGATCCGCTAATTGTGTCTTTGCAGGTAAAATTATCGCTTTGAACTTTGGCCAAGGCGGCCGCGTTATCAGGGTAATAGGTAGACGTCCTTTCTAAAGCTACGAATTCGGTAGGGGTTTTACGGTATAGGATAATACCATTTGTTCCGCCTGAAATGTACATCCAGCCACCTGCTGTTTGTACCTTAAAATATAACGGATCATTTGGGTAAATGGTAATATTTACCTGAGTATAGGGCACATTATTATTGGGGGCAGGCTGCGTTTTTTTCTTGCAGGTTACCGCTAATAACGCCATAACAACCAATGGTATAATTTGTATTTTTTTAATAAAGGACATTCTAATTAATTGTTCTTTAATATTACCTTTATACAAATTTACGAAAATGCACCAACAAGAACAAAACGATCAAAGGCCCAGGAGCAATCCTTTTTTGCCGCTGCTTTTTTCTTTGGTTTTGGTTGTTGGTGTTTTGGCCGGTTACTTTCTTGCTTTCCCAAATGGTGAAACTTCATCAATAAGTACCAGTCAGTCCAATCCCAAAATAAATGGTTTGTTAAAATACATTTTAGATGAATATGTGGATACCGTTAACGAAAGTCAGCTCGTTGAAAAAACGGTTACCTCTATGCTTCATAGCTTAGACCCGCATTCGGATTATATTCCAAAAGAAAATTTCAATCAGGTTAACGAACCATTACAGGG
>JBGASH010000305.1:0-2767 GCA_044229775.1 Bacteroidia bacterium | reverse complement strand
GTATAAGTGGACAAACATCGGTTGCGCCCATGCGCGGATGTTCGCCATGGTGTTTGCCCATATCAATTAGTTCACCGGCCTTTTTAATGGCGAGAAAAGCCGCTTCTATAACGGACTCAGGCTCTCCCACAAATGTAACTACGGTACGGTTAGTGGCTTTACCCGGATCAACATTCAGTAGTTTAACACCATCAACACTTTCAATACGGTCAGTGATCTGTTTAATGATATTAAGGTCGTGGCCTTCGCTGAAGTTCGGAACACACTCAATTAGTTTTTTCATAATTATTTTACTTTATTAAGTTCGTTATAGCGCTTGCAAGATACTAAATGATCGTTAACCATACCGGCCGCTTGCATGTAAGCGTAACAAATGGTAGTGCCACAAAATTTAAACCCGCGTTTTTTGAGGTCTTTAGCCATAGCATCCGATTGCGGACTTGAAGCTGGCAATTCGTGTGAATGTTTATTTTTATTTATCACGGGCTTGTAGCCAACGAATTGCCATATGTATCGGTTAAAACTGCCAAATTCTTTTTGCACCTCCATAAACGCTTTGGCATTTGAAACAGTGGATTCGATCTTAGATCGGTTCCTGATGATACCTTCATCCTTCATTAAGCGTGCCACATCTTTTTTGTTGAAGGCCGCTACTTTTTTATAATTAAAATTGGCAAATGCTTTTTGAAATCCTTTGCGGCGATGCAGGATGGTTTTCCAGCTAAGACCGGCCTGAAAACTATCCAATACCATATATTCAAAATGTTTTTTGTCGTTAAGAACAGGAACGCCCCATTCTTCATCGTGGTATTTCAACATTAATTTATCGTCGCCGGGCCAATCACACATAAAATAAAATTTATTTTAAATATTTGGTTTAATCTACTGATAGTATTTCAAATTCCGTTCTTCTGTTTTTTGCTCTGCCGGCTTCCGTTTTATTATCGGCAATAGGTTTACTTGAACCAAATCCCCTTTCGGTGATACGATCGGCTTCTATACCAAAACCTTCTAATGTAGCTTTAACAGTAAACGCACGGTTGGCCGAAAGGGCTTGGTTGGCCGATTCGCTACCAACATTATCCGTATGTCCCTGGATCTCTATCTTAATTTTGGGATTTTCTTTTAGGTATTTGGCGAAAGCCTCAATAACGGATTTGGATTCGCCTTTAAGATCGGCGCTATTGGTATTATAATAAATATTGTGAAGGATGAACGCGCTTCCCACTTTTACCTCGTTGGTAACAAGTTTAATGGTGTCTTTCATCTTTGACGCCGGTGTTTCTTTAAGATCGATAACGCGGGAAGTGAACGCGTAATTTTCTTTTTTTAAGGTGATGAGTAATTCAGCGTCTTTGTTTTTTTCATTCACGGCAATGATCGCGTCACCACTAAGTGAATCAATGATGGCCGCCACTTTTTCCTGCGTCTTAAGATTTTTTACTTCAAGTTGAGCACCTCTTAAATTGTTATCGATATCATCTTTTGAAGTGATCGAAATAAAATCGGTTGATTGCGGCCGCGCTTCTTTATATAATGGAAACGAAAACAGATCGTACCTGCCAACGCCTTTTCCCAAAACCTTGCCGGTATTGTCGGAAAAAAAGTACCCGGTTTGAGCATCGCGGCTCACAAAAAAGCCGGTATCGTCAAAGGATGAATTGATCGGGGCACCTATGTTAACCGGTTCGGTCCAATCGCCTTTTTCATCTTTACGCGAATAAAAAATATCAAAGCCCCCAAAACCAAAATGTCCGTCCTTACTACTAAAATACAATGTTTCGCTATCGCTGTGAATGAACGGCGTTTTTTCATCACCCGACGTGTTTATTTTTGAACCTAAATTTAAAGGAGGTCCCCATTGTTTTGTTACCGGATCTTTTGTCGTAATGTATAGATCAATTCCACCATATCCGCCTGGCCGGTCGCTCGCAAAAATAATAGAATTACCATCTGCCGAAACGGTTGGCTGCGAATCCCAATATTTTGGATGATTAACCACAGGACTTAATTTTTGAATAGGTTTCCATTCGCCATCAACGTTTTTACTGGTGTAAATATCACAATTGCCCTGCGCGCCTCCTTCAAAACGCATCATGGCAAAATAAAGGTTTTTATTATCAATGGTTATGGTACAGCCCCCCTGATTATCTTCGGTTTCATTAAAGGGCCACGGCATTGGTTCTCCCTTATTAAATAAGCCGGTACTTTCGCGTTCGGCACACATAAAAACTTCTTTCTCTTTATCGGACGTGTAAACCTTGTCTTTGTTATTATAAGGAACCCTTCTTACAAAATAACATTTCTTATCATCGGGCGAAACATAGGCTAAATATTCGTCACTGGGCGTTGAAACACCTGTTACTACTTTAGGATCAAAAGGAACTTTTGGCCTTTTGTATAAACCATCTTCCTGTTTGATGGTGCCGAGCATCCCTTTAGCGTTCGCTAATTCGCCGGCGTAGTCTTTAGCGTATTTGGTATCATCATTTTCTTTAAAGGCCAGAAATTTATTAAGGTATTTTTTTGCGGAGTCATTATTTTGCTCTTCATAATACGCGTATCCAATGTAGTAATAAGGTTCAGAATGAATATTCGGACAATGAGCAATGGCTTTATAGAAATAAGGCCGTGCAGATGAAAAAGGTTTATTTTCTAATTTAAGATGAACAATAATTTCCCAACCCATACACAAATTAGCTTCTGCAAAATCTGGATCTATTTCAAGGCATTCTTTTAAGAACGCCATCCGTTCGGGTTTGTGATA
>JBGASH010000029.1:0-22630 GCA_044229775.1 Bacteroidia bacterium | reverse complement strand
ATAAAACAGGTAATGGATTTTTTTAATACCGGCCAGGGATTGGAAAAAATTACCGTAAACATCAGCGAAACATTTTTGAATAAGCTGAACGAAACCGAATTTGATTTTTCGGAAGTAAAAGGTCAGGAGAATATTAAACGCGCCCTCGAGATCTCGGCCAGTGGCGGACATAATGTTATTTTAATTGGACCACCTGGCGCCGGAAAAACGATGTTGAGTAAAAGGCTCCCGTCTATTTTACCACCCTTAACCATCGACGAAGCGTTGGAAACAACTAAGATCCATAGCGTAGCGGGTAAGACCGTTAGACAAAGCGGCTTAATCACGCGACGACCCTTCAGGAGCCCTCATCATACTATCTCAGATGTGGCGTTAGTGGGCGGCGGAAATAATCCGCAACCCGGCGAAATTTCGCTGGCACATAATGGCGTTTTATTTTTAGATGAGTTACCCGAATTTAAACGAACGGTGCTGGAGGTTATGCGCCAACCGTTAGAGGATAGAGTTGTAACGATAAGTCGCGCACGGTTCAGCGTTGAATATCCCGCCAGTTTTATGCTGGTGGCAAGTATGAATCCTTGTCCGTGCGGCTACTTTAATCATCCCGAAAAAGATTGCGTTTGCGCGCCAGGTGTAGTGCAAAAATATTTGACAAAAATTTCGGGACCTTTATTAGACAGAATTGATCTGCACGTGGAGGTAACGCCCGTTCCGTTCAGCGAATTAAGTAAAGAACAAGTGGCTGAATCGAGTAATGCCATAAGGGAGCGGGTTATCAATACCAGACTGATTCAAACATTGCGATTTAATAATGCGGAAGGGGTTTATTGCAATGCGCAAATGCGTTCGCGCGAAATAAAAAAATATTGCGCCTTAACCGATGCCGGAAATGCCTTATTAAAAAATGCCATGGAAAAATTGGGATTATCGGCCAGGGCCTACGACCGGATCTTAAAAGTAGGAAGAACCATAGCCGATCTGGAAGCCAGCGAAAACATAGAACCAAACCACATTGCCGAAGCGATCCAATACCGGAGTTTGGATAGAGAAGGATGGGCTGCATAAAATGAATTTGAAAATTTGACAATTTGGCAATGAAATTTATCATCGTCAAATTGTCAAATCGCCATATTGTCAAATTATTCTTTTGTGTATAAAACTCTAAATCCCACAAAGGGATTTTGCAACGATCTACTCTCAAATTCATCCGGTGCATTTACTTTCAAATAAGTAGCTGTGCTATTCCAATTACCACCAATGCTGCGAAGCTGGCCGTTCTCTTTTTTTACTACCTCCGAAACATTTCCGGCCATGCAATAAAAGCCGCGGTAACTGGGGTTAAAGGCGTACACCATTACCGGATAAAACAAGGTTGAATCGTTAAGGTTAGTGCAATATTTATTGTTACCCGTTACAAATTTTGTTGAATCATCGCAACGGTAATTAGGATTGGAAACCGTTTCCCCATTTTGCGGAAGTGGTTTATAATTGGCCAGCATACAACTTCTTTGATTAATAATGATGTTCAGGCCATTGGTGTAAATGGGGTTTGGAACCTCGGTACTGGTGCAGGCAAATTTCCATTCTTGTTCGGTAGGCAAACGTAAATGGTATTTGCTCCCCGATTTGTTTTGTTTGCTGGTGTTAAGTAATTCGCTTAGCCATTCGCAATACAGTTTCATGCCTTCGGGCTTAATATTTACCACAGCGTTATCATTGTATTTCTTGTTATAAAAATACACATTCTCAAAACCGGGAATTCCTATTTCCTTCCACAACGAATTTTTAACCCTTGCCAGTTTATAATCCTCAATGCGGTTTTGTTCAACCAGGTCCATCAAAAAGGTTTTATACTGTATGTTGGTAATTTCAACGGCACACATATAAAACTCGGGAGTCATATCACTCCGCGCCGGACTAACTTTTATCCATTCTCCCTTTTTGGGTTTCACAATATTTTTGATCATGGCCTCTTTTCTTTTTTTGTTTTGCTTTTTATCGTCTTCTGTTAAAGTGGGAATATTATCAGGATCAGAAGTGGTTTTAGAATCTTTTTCAACGCTCAGCGTTTTATTGTTGGCTTCGGGTGAAGAAGATTGTGAAGAAGAGGCGGCAGGAATGGATCCGTCAATCGCATTTTGTAAAACCGGGTTCTTGGTCATGGTTGCAACGCTTTCTAAAACACGTTCTTCTTTTTTGGGCATAACGGTATCGCGTAATATCGGAATGATATTGGTTTCAGGGATCTGATCGTTTAATTCGGTATGCGTTGTTTCATCCTGTGTTAACTTATTTTGGTTGTCAGCATCGTTGAAATACCAATAGGTAAATACCGCTAACACAGAAACAAGAGTGAGCGAGGATAAACCTATCCATAGTTTATTGGTGGCCCAAAAGCCTTTGCCCGACAGGGCATTTATTTTTGCGAACAATTCATTTTCTTTTTTAACATCAACAGAAATAGTTTCGTTGTTGTTCAATACAGTATTTGCTAACATATCGTTTAGTTTATGGTTTGACAATTGGTTTTCATCAAGCTTTAAAAAAGCCTGTTTTAAAAGCAAATCCATTGAGTCGGGTCCGGTATTAAGATCTTTTTCCATGTTACACTTTTGTTTGAATTTTATTTTTCATTTTTTCAAATAATGAATTTTTCAATCGGCCGTAATACACTTTCAATTGCGATTCGGGTTTTCCCACCAGTTTCGAGATCTCAGAATAAGGCGTATCCTGCGAGCGCATTAACAAGAGTATCCTTTCCCATTCTTCCAGCTTATCGAGTTCTTCCTGCAAAAGCGAAACGTTAGGATTGATCACCTCCTCATTTCCATTCTGTAAAAATTCGTGCGACTGGTTCAATTCAATTTCCACAACTCCTTTTTTCTTTCGTGCGTCATCCCTGAAATGATTTTTGATGAAGTTGATGAACATGCGAAATAAAAAGGATTGAAACCTGGCTTCCGATTCAAAAGAGTACCGTTTAAGATTATCCTTTAAATTGAAGAGTACTTTGTAAACCAGATCCCACGCCACGTCTTCTTCAAGATCCCACGTGCGAATTGAATAATGCAAGAGCTTACGGCCGTATAACTCATAGCAGGTTTTCAGTCCGGCTTATTAGATTGGCGGTTGTTGACCCTGAACTCATTTTGCTTGCTTATCTATAAAACACCACTTGGTAACAAGTAAGACAAATTAAGGGTAAAAAAGCCTATTTATCGTATAACCGATAGCTTTTGAACAGCGGTGGCGTTTATTTTGAGTAAATAGATACCGCTTGGCAAAGAAGATAATGAGATCGAGGTGCTGTAGCAGGGTTCTTTTGTTTCTGAAAATAATTTTTGTCCACCCAAATCGTAAAGCTCAATGACTTTAATGGGTTCGTTATTGGATGAAATAGCAATTTTATCATTAGCCGGATTAGGAAAAACACTAAACTCCGAACGTTGAGTGCTTAATTCTTGCACACCTACATCGGAACAACCATTGGCCGCTAATTCAGAAAGTAATGAAGCGCGACGGTGATTGATAAAGGATTTGATGCCCGGAAAACTCCACATTGGACCGCTGGTTTGGGTAACCGTTGTATCAATGTTCTTGTCAAAATCGGCATTGGTAAAGAATTTCAGATTATCGGCGTAAACATCGGCCTTTATGGCGGCTGCAATGCTATCGATCTTTGGAAATAAATAAGACTGTTTAAAATAAAATCCCGTTAAATAACAGATCTCGTTAACCAAACGTGATTTATAAACGCTGTTCGACAACATTTTGTTGGCAAGCGGACGGTTAGTGGCAGGGTTACTTAAAAAGAAAATACTTAAACTTTCCATTTGCGTAACGCTCATGCCCATAGTAAAATTACCAAAGGCCTCGTTCACATCCCAGGGGATCCAATTGAATTTATTGGTGATGCTATCATCGTAAATATAATAATTATGTCCGCTTCCAATATAAGAATCGAGGTTCGAAAAAATATTTTCGCCGGCCCAACCCTGGATCCACGATTTTGTATTCAGTATGGTTTCGAGCGAATCGTAAAACTGAGCGGTGGTTGAATTATTTATTTTATCAATGAGCCTTACAAGATCACTCCAGTTATTGGCAGTAGTATTTGTTTTGAGCTCATATTTGGTATAATACAAACTTGGTGAAGCACCCAGCCATTTTAGATCGCCGCTAGGGTCACCTTTAAATAAATTTCCTTTTTTATCGGAAAACCGGTCTTTCAAAAAATCTTTGTTGATCTCTTCCACCGCTGTATACAATCCCCAATAGGTGCCATTAATATATAAACGGGCGTAAGCACAACGGGGTGCCGGATAACCGGCGGCGTTTAAAACGTCAAGCGCAATTTTTTCGCGCAAAAAACTGGGATCTTTAAAACCGTTATTGAGGTTTAATTTATTGAGACCATCATAATCTTGTGTGGAAACATATTCATCAAATCCGATCTTAAATGATTTTTTATTGCTGGGATTGTTATAAGAAGAATTGCCTTTGAATTTTACACCACAGGTGGGAAGGTTGGTTCCGTCTACCACCAAATTACATTTCATGTATACATCAGCCGTGTAGTTATTTTTAAGCGAGTCCCAATAACCCGTTTGAGAAAAAGTAAAATAAACGTCATGGATCTTTGGTGCACTAAAAAAAACATCACCAACTGTATTTTGACCAATAGACGAAGACGTAAAGATCAAAGCGGCATAAAGAAACTTGAATCGGGTTAATTTCATAATGATAGATAAAGATATCAAACTATTTTCAGGTGACAAAGCCTTCGAATCGAATCTAAATAAGTTTAGGCGGAAGTATCCGTACAGGTGGGTATTATTTAGAATAAGTTTTATTATGTATGCAATAGATTGTATATTAGTAGCAAATACCATTTTTTGTCAGTTAAAATTATGATCACATCCAGATTCCGCATTTTATTTGTTGCTTTCGTATTTGTTTTCGGCGGAATCAGATCCCAAACTTTTAATAAAGATAGTTTTATAAAGAGCTTTAATTCGGCCGACCTTAAGAATAAAGTAAAAATGACCGCAGAACTCTCGGCTGAGAATTTAGGTGAAGCGTATCCATTGATAAAGGACAGTTTGGAGTTGATAAAAGAAAAGGTACGCTACAGAACAACCAGCACTGAAGCAAAATTTTTATTCGATCTTATTGATGCGCGACTCGAATTAAATGCCCGGCAAACGCAAAAGGCCATTTTTACACTTGAAAAGAGCTTACGCTTTAATACGCAAAACCTTTCCGACAGCTTAAAACTTTTACCGTTGTTGCTCGATAGTTACATGAAATTGCGCAACTATAATAAGGCTTTTGAAGTGGAGGAGACCATGCAATTGCGCAAGAATCGCTGGCCAAAAGACTTTGCCGATCACTATTCGCCGCGCAAGAGCTATATTTTTTTACAGCTGGGATTATATAAAAAGTCGGTAGTTGAACTACGAAAGGAATTTACCGAAACGTCGTTACGCAACAAGCCGGATACGGCAGCGCTAACTAATTTTTACAATAATATTGGCGTTCATTTTAACAGGGCCAACATTCTTGACAGCGCTACCATTTATTTTAACCGGGCGCAACAATTAGCCAGTGTAAAGGCCAAAACCGAAACTAAAGGATTATACTACGCTTTTTTAAGTGCTTTGATTGACGGAAACCTGGCCTCAGTGATGGCCAAACGTAAAATGTACAAAGAAGCCATTCCTGCACTTAAAAAAGATATCTATTATAGTTTAAAAGTAAATAATTACGAAAGCGCCGTAAACAGTTACAATTTAATTACCGAATGTTACCTTGAAACCGGACAAAACGCCATTGCCGCCAAATACCTTGATACCAGTAAAATTATATTGGCCAAGGTAGAGAATGTGAACCCGGTTTTAAAGAACATTTTGGTTCAGGCTAAGTTTTACCGTTTCACGGGCGACCTTAAAAGATCCATTGATCTTTATGAAAAGTACATACAATTTAAAGATTCTTTGAATTCGGTTGATAAGGAAATGCAACTCAATAATCAGCAGATCATCTTTGATCTTTATCAGAAAGAAAATCTGCTGGTGGAAAAAGAAAAAGTGATCCAGGAAGCGAAATTGGATTACGAACGCGAAAAAACACACCGAGCCAATTTAACGTTGGGCATTTTTGTTCTTTTGGGTGTTGTGATATTGCTCGGAATACGAATGAAAAGGCGGCGCGGGAATTATTAGTGAAGAATTACTCTTTCCTTTTCAGGTTAATTAATTTTGGTGTTTTAAATAAGAGCGGGAATTTTTCCACTTTTACAGAACTGCTGTCTAATCCAAAAGCTTTAGGTTCACTTAAACTGAAACGCTTTAAGAAGAAATAGATCTCCAGAACTATTTTTTCAAAAAACGGAAGGTCATTATCATAAGAAAGATATTTTTCAACGACCACAAATTTAAAATCACCACTAATGTTGTTACGGTTCAGTGATTCGTACCTACTGGTAATATCCACTTCTTTGTTGTTCACCAGATCCTCAACCACTCTTCTGAACATTAAATTTATTCGAGGAGCCACCCTGAATCCTAAACGAAAATCAACCCGAATAATATCATCGGCGGCAATGTGGTTTACTTTGTATTCCATCCGGTAAGGCTCATCCACTACATCCACATGCACAAACCAGTAAATATCGGCACGCTTAGGACGGCGCTGTAAAATTGAGTGAATGATCTTTTGTTCTATCTCTTCGGGATTATTCACCGAGGTTAAATAAACCAGGTGGGTGGCGTATTTGGGAATGGTGTTATCACGACTCAGATCAATAACGAATTGCTGGTAATCGGCCAACTTAACGGTGTCGGTATAACGGTGTGAGATCTTTTTAGCCAGGAACCAAACTGTCATCACAAACATTAAACCTGAAGCAATGAGTAATGTTATCCATCCGCCATTGGTGAATTTACTGAGGTTAGCATATAAAAAGGCCGACTCTATCACCAAATAAACACAAATAATAAGTGTAATAAGAACCGGATTGAATCTTTTTAAACGCAAATAAAAATTGAGCAGGGTAGTGGTCATTAACATACAAAGGATAATGGCTAAGCCATAAGCGGCGCCCATATTCCCCGATTCCCTGAAGTGCAGTGTTACCCCAATACAGCCAACCATCAATAGCCAATTGATAGAGGGAATATAAAGTTGTCCTTTAAGGTCAGAAGGATATTTAACTCTTACCTTAGGCCAAAGGTTCAAACGCATGGCTTCATTTATCAATGTAAACGAACCACTGATCAAAGCCTGTGATGCAATGATAGCGGCGCTGGTAGCAATAAAAATACCGATAAATAAAAATTCGGATGGCATGATCATGTAAAAAGGGTTTGCAAATTTGCCGCCAAGTTCTGTTAAGGTCTTCCCTTCGTTCGCTATAAGATAAGCACCTTGTCCAAAATAATTAAGCACTAACATCGTCTTAACATAGATCCAGGAGATGCGGATGTTTTTACGTCCGCAATGTCCAAGGTCAGAATACAAAGCCTCCGCCCCGGTAGTACATAAAAAAACCGCACCCAAAATAAGAATGCCTTGGGGATGGTCGTGAAGCAATTTATAAGTGTAATAAGGATTTAAAGCGCCAAGAACAGAAAAATTAGAACTAAGTTGCATCACGCCAAGAACACCCAGCATTAAGAACCAAACCAACATCATTGGTCCGAAAGCCCGCCCTACCCATTTGGTTCCTACTTGCTGAAACAGGAATAATGCCACAATTATAGCGATCACAATAGGAATGGTATTGATCTTTTCAATAGATGGTATCATTCTTAAACCCTCAACCGCTGAGGCTACTGAGATGGGTGGTGTAATAATTCCGTCGGCCAACAAAGCACTGCCTCCAATAATAGCAGGAATGATCAACCATTTAAAACGGGTTCGTTTAACAAGGGTATAAAGCGAAAAGATCCCTCCTTCACCTTTATTGTCGGCCTTTAAAGTAAGGATCACATATTTTATGGTTGTTTGAAGGGTGAGTGTCCAGAATATGGCCGATAAAGCCCCTTTGACAAGATCAGCATTTATGGGGCCTTCTCCAATGATCTCTTTTAAAACATACAGTGGCGAGGTACCTATGTCGCCATAAATAATTCCAAGAGTAACAATTAAACCGCCCAACGTGATCTTGTTAAAATGGTTGTGGTGGCCGTTTTGGTGAGAGCCCATTTAGGGTATTAAATTAAATACAACACAAAATTATAATAAATTAGCATGCCAAAATATGATTTAAACGAATGATGTGAATACTAACATGTTAAAATAGTGGTTGACTACCAAAACGGCTATTTTGAAGACAAATAATTATTGTGGTTTTACGGTTAAAACACTAACTTTATAGGTACGATTTTTGCCGCCTTTAGGGCACATTATGGGGAAGTTTTTGAGATATGTGGTTATTATTTTTTGTGTGGGAAGTTTTTTTTCTGCCAATGCCACACATAACCGCGCCGGAGAGATCACCTATAAATGGATGTATGGTACTACCTACGGATTTACCCTCACCACTTATACAGCCGATGGCCCTCAAATTGCAGATCGTTGTCGCGATACCATTTATTTTGGAGATGGCGCTTTTACGGTTGTAGAAAGGTCTAACGGACCACTAATGAATTCTGATTGTGGTATTACTCCCGCGGGACAAACTTTCGCCATCATTCCCAATTTTAAAAAGAACGTTTATATCACCACTCACACTTATAACGGTCCGGGTACTTTTAAAGTTTACATGTTCGATCGTAACCGTAACGCAGGCGTTATCAATATTCCGGGATCGGTTAATCAGCCATTTTATTTGGAAGCACTTATAAAGATCAACCAGTTTGGCGGCGCTAACAGTTCGGCTCAATTTACTTTTTTACCATACGACGATGCTTGCTTAGGAAAATGTTTTTATCACAATCCCGGCGCCTTTGATCCCGATGGCGATAGTCTTTCATACGAACTAACCACCTGCAAAGGCGAAGATCCGGTTTCGGGTACCATTGGTGTTACTATTCCCGGCTATTCTTTTCCCGACCCCGGTAATGGTGGCACTTACAATATTCATCCCACAACCGGCACGTTAACCTGGTGTACGCCGCAATTATTGGGAGAGTATAACGCGGCGTTCATTGTAAAAGAATGGCGAAAAAATTACGATGGCGTTTACGAAATGGTTGGTTATGTTATGCGCGACATGCAAATTAAAGTTGGTTCTTGTAATAATAATCCACCCAACATTATCCCGTGGCCCGATACCTGTATTGTAGCCGGAACATTACTTGATAAAACATTTAAAGTTACTGATCCCGATAACGACATTGTTACCTTAAACGCTTCCGGCGCGCCGTTTTCATCTCAGCCTCCGGTTGCCTCTTTTGCTTCGGCGCAAGGACCAAGTCCGGTTACCGGTCAGTTACTCTGGCAAACCACCTGTTCACATATTCGACGCATACCGTATCAGGTAACGTTCAAAGCAATAGATGACGATCCGCAAATTAAGTTAGTTGATTTTAAAACGTATAATATAACGGTAGTAGGACCTCCCCCAAAAAACCTCACCGCAACACCTTTAGGTACCTCTATAAAATTAGTTTGGAATAAGAGTAACTGCAATAACACTTCCGGTAATCAAATAAATTATTACAATGTGTATCGTAAAAACGATTGTACACCATGGGTACACGGGCCTTGCGAAATTGGGGTGCCGGCATCATCGGGTTTTGTATTTATAGGAAAGACCACCGGCCCTAACGACACCACTTTTTTGGATAACAATGGCGGCAACGGTTTGTCGCACGGCGTAAGTTACAGTTACCTGGTGGTAGCAGTTTATAATGAAGGAAATATTGTTGAAGGTTCTTATAGTTATGCCAGTAATCAGGTGTGTGCTCAGCTTAAACGCGATGTGCCATTAATAATTAATGTCGATATTCTTTCTACCAGCACCAATACCGGTTCGTGTTATGTGCGATGGGTAAAACCATTACTTACTCCCGGAAATCTGGATACGGTTGCCGTACCCGGGCCATACGAATTCCGGTTATCGTATAAATTAGGAGCAAGCGGAACGTATTCGGTAGTAAATACGGTTACAAAACAATTTTACGCGCAGTTGGTTCAGTTAAGCGATACCACTTTTACGCATAACAACATTAACACCGTTAGCGATTACCAGTATTATAAATTGGATTTTTATGCCAATAATCAGTTTGTAGGCTCTGCTCAAAATGCCAGTTCGGTATTTTTAACGTTGGCAGCCGGCGACCGGAAAATAAAATTGACCTGGAACCATTTTGTGCCGTGGAATAATTTCAAATATTTTATTTATCGCAAGGGTCCTGGACAAAGCACGTTTAATTTAAAGGATAGTACCACTAATAAATTTTATACTGATAGTAGTGGTTTGGCTAACCGGGCCTTATATTGTTATAAGGTATTGTCTAAAGGACAATATTCTGATCCATCTATTTACAGGCCTCTTCTAAATAATTCGCAGGAAGTTTGCGCTTCACCAACAGATCTTGTAGCGCCTTGTTCACCAACACTTAATATTTTGTCGGATTGTAATACCGGTTTTGTGCAGTTAAAATGGAATAATCCTAACCATGTTTGCGCCGATGATGTGATCAAATATTACATCTATTACAAACCTACAGAGGACGAGGATCTAAAAATTATTGATTCGATCAGCAATGTTTCAGATACCGTTTATGTATTTGATAATTTAACTTCCATTGCCGGATGTTATGCCGTAACCGCCATCGATTCGTCGTATAACCAAAGTGCCATGCCCGAAGCCGTGTGCGTTGATAATTGTCCCGAATTTGAATTACCAAACGTGATCACCATCAATGGCGACGGCATCAATGATTTCTTTAAAGCCATTAAGGTAAGATACATTAAGGATATAGAACTGAAAGTGTATAACCGATGGGGGCAATTGGTTTATGAAACCACCGATCCATTATTCAGATGGGATGGGAAAGTGATCCAAACCAAAACCCTTTGCTCGGAGGGTACTTACTTTTACGTATGTAAAGTAAACGAAATAAGAGTTAAAGGCATTAAATCACGCTATTTAAAAGGGTGGGCCGAGGTTTTCCATTAAATTCGTCACCTATTTAGGGGGATTTTATCTAAAAAATTAGCCAAAATCTTATTTTTCTTTTAGCTTCGCTACCGTTTTTTAAGACGTAATCATGAGAAAACTTTACACAATTTTAATTGCACTATTATTATTAGCCAGGATTCCTGTAAAAGCTGATGAAGGCATGTGGTTGCCCATGTTATTGGGTGAGCAAGTTTACAGCGACATGGTTAAAAAAGGCCTTAAACTTTCTAAAGAGCAACTTTACAGCATCAATCAACCCAGCATTAAAGACGCGGTTATTATTTTTGGCGGTGGCTGTACCGGTGCTATTGTGAGCAAAGAAGGTTTGATCTTTACCAATCACCATTGTGGCTACGGTGCCATTGCCGGTGCCAGTTCGGTAGAGCATAATTATTTAAGAGATGGTTTTTGGGCCCGCAATAAAAAAGAAGAGATTTCTTCTCCCGGCTTAAGCGTTCAGTTTTTGATTCGCATCACCGACGTTACCGATAAAGTAAATGAAAAAATAAAAAATTTAGCGGCCATTGAACTCACACAAAAATTACCGGGTATACTTAATGAAATTGCGGTTAAAGAAACCGAAGGAACATTTTACGAAGGACGAGTGGCCTCATTTTTTAAAGGCAACCAGTTTTTATTATTTGTGTACGAGCGTTATAAAGACGTGAGATTAGTTGGAACGCCGGCTGAGAGCATTGGTAAATTTGGCGGGGATACCGACAACTGGGAATGGCCACGTCACACCGGCGACTTTTCGGTGTTTAGAGTTTACACCAATAAAGAAGGAAAAGCAGCCGAATATAACCAGGAGAACATTCCTTTAAAGCCAAAGTATTTTATTCCGGTTTCCATTAAAGGCGTTAAAGACGGCGACTTTTCGATGGTATATGGTTATCCGGGTGGTACTAACCGTTATGAGACCTCCTACGGTGTTAAATTAAAGACTGACATTGAAAATCCGGCTTTGGTTGGGTTACGCGAAGTACGTTTAGAGCACATGTTTGCCGAAATGAAAAAAGATCCGGCCATTAAATTGCAATTGGCGAGTTCGTACGCGCAAATTGCCAATTACTGGAAATTTTTTGATGGTGAAACAAAACAGCTGTTGAAATTTAAAACCTACGAAGAAAAACAAAAACACGAAGAAGAATTTTTGAATTGGGCAAAAGACAAACCTGAATACCAAAATCTTTTTAACGATTATAAAAAAGTGTACGATGCCTGGCGACCTTATGCCAAACACCGGGTTTATCTTAATGAAGGAATTTTTGGTTCGCCCTTGGTAGCTTTTGCCGCCACACTTCAAAAACTGGATGTTGCTTTAAGTAATAAGAACACGCCGCGTGAGGAAATAACTAAACTGATAGAAGCCGAAAAAACGGCGCGTGCCACATTTATTAAAAGCGAAAATAGTATTTCTGATAAGAATATTCTGGCGTCTGTATCGCGCATGTTCTATAATGATGTTGAGGTTGCAGAGCACCCCGCAGGATTTTACAAATGGGTGGAAACAAAATTCGGCGATCTTAATAAACAGCAAACCTTCCAGGCTTTTTCTGATTACGTGTTTATGAATTCCATGATATTGGACGACGCTAAGTGGAACGCATTTGCAGCATCCCCGGATACCGCTACGCTTCATAAAGACGCGGCTTATTTTGTAGCCACTACCTTTAATAATAATTTCAACAATAATTATTTGAAATACTTTACCGAATTCTCTTCGCAGAATTTTTTCCTTGGACGCGAATATTTAAAAGGAATTTTAGAAATGAACAAGGGAAAGAACATGTACCCCGATGCTAACTTTACCATGCGTGTGAGTTATGGCGCCGTTAAATCGTACCAGCCGCGCGACGCAGTAAGTTATAACTATGTATGTACATTAAGCGGTGTGTTGGCAAAATATAAGCCAGGTGATTATGAATTTGATTTACCAGATAATTTACTGAAGACCGCAAAGAATAAAGATTATGGCCAGTATGCCGATCCGTTCTTAAAGGATGTGGTGGTTGGTTTTATTACTACGAATGATATTACCGGCGGTAACTCAGGTTCACCTATTATGAACGCCAAAGGCGAATTAACCGGCTTGTGTTTTGATGGTAACTACGAAGCTTTAAGTCATAAAATAGCCTTTGATAAGAACCTAAACCGCACAATATGTGTGGATGTTCGCTACATGCTTTGGGTAATTGATAAATTAGGCGGCGCTACTAATTTAATTCAGGAATTGGATCTGAAGAAGAATTAATCCCTTCATATATAAAGATAACAAAGAGCATATATTACGCACCATACTAATGAAAAAGTAAGGTATACGTAGAAGGCAGTAAGGTTTTGTTTTAGATCTTTTTTTACAAAAAGCCTATATAAAACCCATATTACAAACGCAACTATTATTAAAACTCCTCCGAAAACTCTCATTGTTATTCTGGTTAATCCCCACTCACTTTTTTAATTTCCATTCCAAAATCCATAATAAGTGGAAGTGGGTCGGTGCGCATACCTTGTTCAAAGGTAAATGTGTATTTGCCGGTTAAAGGAAAGCGCATATTTTTTTTAAGCGGGATAGTGATGTCAAAAATGTCGCCGGCACCGTTTCCCATCCATTCGCCTTTGCTATTGGATAAAATACACTCTAACGTATCAACAGTTGTTTTACCGTCGGGATATTTGGTGTTTAAAAAAACAAATAGATTGCTGTACGGATAAGCGTCGGCATGGCGCACCATCAAACTTACATCATACAGCGATTGAGCGTTAGCAATATCGGTTTCAAAAACCAGTTTATTCTTATTGTACCATTCCGAATTTTCGAGTGTTTGGTATTTGCTGTATACAACGTTTTTATTGCAGGAAGTAGCAAATACAAAACATGCAACCAAAATAAAAAGTGATTTTATGATCTTAGCTTTTTGGCGTATCATTACCGGGAGTGTTATTTCCTTTGTTAGGACGATTCCTATTACGGTTGTTTCGGTTATTATTTCGGTTACCGCCCTGTTTGTTTGGATTTTGGTTTCCTGAATTTTTATTCTGACCACCGGCATTTTTATTCTGGGGTCCGGCGTTCTTGTTCTGCGGTCCGTTATTTTTGTTTTGTGAGCCACCACCTTTGTTTCCATGATGTGGTTTCCGGTTCCCTCTGTTACGGTTATTATTTTTCTTACTGTCAAATCGTGTTAAGCTGTCTTGTCCAACCACATTTTCAAAATCGGGTTGCTTAATAACCACAGCCGATACTTCTTTCATCACCGTCAGATCTTCGGGCTTTTCGCCTTTTTCGTTCATGGCTAAAATTTCTTTTACGCGCTGAACGCTTAAAGCAATGAATACATCTTTCTCGGTAGTATAACTCCACCACATGGTGCGACGGAAAATATCGGTCTTTTGTAAAAACGCTTCGCCCTTGGCGGTTTGTAATTTTTTATTTTCAACGTTAGGAAATTCTTTCAATGCGTCGAGGTAACTATCCAACTCGTAATTCAAACAACATTTTAGTTTGCCGCATTGTCCGGCTAATTTTAACGGATTTAAAGATAATTGTTGGTAACGGGCTGCTGAGGTGGATACGGTTCTAAAATCGGTTAACCAGGTACTGCAACACAATTCGCGACCACACGAACCAATAGCGCCTAAACGCGCGGCTTCCTGCCTGGCGCCGATCTGCCGCATTTCAATCCGCACTTTAAATTGTTCGGCTAAAACTTTTATCAGTTCCCTAAAATCAACACGGGCATCGGCAGTATAATAAAATACCGCTTTCGATTTATCACCCTGATATTCCACATCACTCAATTTCATTTGCAAGCCCAGTTGCAAAGCAATGGTACGGGCCTTATACATTGTAGCCACTTCTAAACTTTGTGCTTCGCGCCATTTATCGATATCTTGCTGTTTGGCCTTGCGGTATATTTTTTTTACTTCTTCGCTGTCAAAATTGATGTTCTTTTTTTTCATTTGCAGGCGCACCAGTTCACCGGTAAGCGAAACGATACCAATATCGTGGCCCGGACTGGATTCTACCGCGATCACATCACCCACGTTTAAAGAAAGGTTATTAGTGTTCTTAAAAAAATCTTTGCGCGAATTTTTAAAACGTACTTCTACTAAATCGCAGGGTTTTTGGCCATCGGGTAAACTCATGTTACCGAGCCAGTCAAATACATTTAATTTATTGCAACCTCCGGTAGTACCGCAAGAACCATTGTTGTTGCATCCGGCAGGAATAGCACCCGGTAAAGTATGGTTTCCACGTCCTGTATTGCAATTCCCACATCCCATAATTTCTGCGTTTTTAAGACTTTAAAGATAGGTCATTTTAGCGGTATTTCAAACCCTTGACCATTTACTTTTGAATGGTGAATTGTGAAGTAAATGGCTCTTTAGAAGTAATATAGAACAATGAGAATATTTATTAATTTTATAAAAACAAAACATGAATTACTGGCTCATTAAATCGGAACCCGACGCTTACAGTTGGGAGCAATTGAAAAAAGATAAAAAAACAGCGTGGACTGGCGTAAGAAGTTACGCGGCCCGGAATAATTTAAGGGCCATGAAAAAGGGCGACCTTTGTTTTTTTTATCACAGTAATGTTGGGTTATGTATTGTTGGAATTGCCGAAGTGGTCAAGGAATCGTATCAGGACCCAACTACAACCGAAGAAGCATGGTTGTGTGTAGATATTGCTCCTTATAAAGAATTTAAAACACCGGTAACCTTACCCGAGTTGAAGGCCGATAAAATTTTAAAGAGTATGCAATTTGTTAAGATTGGCCGACTTTCGGTTTCGGTAGTTACAAAGGCCGAGTGGGATAAAGTATGTAAGATGGGTGGGATTTGATTTGACAATTCGACGATTTGACAATTTGTCAATGAAAATTAAAGTTTGATACCCAATTCCTTCAATTGTTCTTCACTTATCTCTGAAGGCGAATCGATCATCACATCTCTTCCCGAATTATTTTTTGGAAAGGCAATAAAATCACGAATAGAATCAGCTCCGCCGAATAAAGAACATAAGCGGTCAAATCCAAAAGCGATGCCACCGTGAGGCGGCGCGCCAAATTCAAAGGCGTTCATTAAAAATCCAAACTGCGCCTGCGCTTCTTCTTTAGTAAAACCCAGGGTCTCGAACATTTTTGCCTGTAAATTCTTGTCATGAATTCGGATGCTTCCACCGCCAATTTCCACGCCATTAATTACCATGTCATAAGCGTTGGCTCTTACATTACCCGGATCGGTAGTAAGCAAAGAAATATCTTCCGGTTTGGGCGACGTAAAAGGATGATGCTTTGCTACCCATCTTCCACGAAGCGATTCCAGTAGATTGGTATCGCCTTCGTTCCATTCCAACAATGGGAAATCGATCACCCATAAGCACGAAAATTTATTTTTATCGCGTAAGTTCAATCGCGTTCCAATTTCTAAACGCAATTCACTCATGGCTTTCTGTGTTTTTTCTTTCGCACCGGCCAACACCAGGATCAGATCGCCGGGCTGAGAGTTGAGTGCTGCCGACCATTTTTTTAATTCCTCTTCGTTATAAAATTTATCTACACTCGATTTAAGCGAACCGTCGGCATTGTGGCGGAGATAAATTAATCCGGTAGCACCTACTTGCGGTTTTTTTACAAACTCGGTCAATTCATCAATTTGTTTGCGGGTATATTCGGCCGCGCCCTTGGCACAAATACCAATTACAATTTCGGCATCATCAAAAACTTTAAATCCTTTTCCTTTTACAACAGCATTCAACTCCACAAATTTCATTTCAAAACGGGTATCGGGTTTATCGTTACCGTAATACTTCATAGCATCGGCGTAACTCATCCTATCCATTTTTTGAAGGTTAATGCCTTTCACCGATTTAAATAAGTGATTTACCAATCCTTCAAACGTATTTAAAATATCTTCCTGCTCTACAAAACTCATTTCGCAGTCTATTTGCGTGAACTCCGGCTGGCGATCGGCGCGAAGATCCTCATCTCGGAAACATTTTACTATTTGGTAATAACGGTCGAAACCACTTACCATCAATAATTGCTTAAAGGTTTGCGGTGATTGCGGTAACGCGTAAAACTGTCCGGCGTTCATTCGGCTTGGCACCACAAAATCGCGCGCCCCTTCGGGTGTTGATTTAATAAGAACGGGTGTTTCTACCTCTAAAAAATTTAATTTATCTAAATAATTCCGGGTTTCAATGGCTAAGCGGTGGCGTAACTCTAAATTTTTTCTTACCAAGCTTCGACGAAGATCCAAATAGCGATATTTCATGCGTAATTCTTCACCGCCGTCGGTGTCATCTTCGATAGTGAAAGGAGGAGTAATAGAAGAATTTAAAATTTTAATATCGGTTACTTTGATTTCAATTTCACCGGTGGGGATATTTTTGTTCTTGCTTTCACGTTCGGTCACGATCCCTTTAACCTGGATCACAAATTCGCGGCCAAGTGTTCGGGCCTGCTTAATTAATTCACCGTTATTGTTCTCATCAAAAAATAATTGTGTTAAGCCGTAACGGTCACGAAGGTCAACCCAAAGCAAAGCACCTTTATCACGGGTACGTTGTACCCATCCGCACAAAACAACTTCTTTATTGACATCGGCAATGTTTAATTGACCGCAGGTAACAGTACGTAACATTAGAATTTTATTTTTGAGTAAATAAATTATTGGCAGTTTCCCAATTTACTACATTCCACCAGTTTGAAATATAGTCGGCGCGCTTATTCTGGTATTTGAGATAGTAAGCGTGCTCCCAAACGTCGAGCGTCAGTACTGGGCGGCCTTTATCGGTACAAACATCCATTAAAGGATTATCCTGATTAGGGGTTGTAATAATTTTTAATTTACCGCCTTGTTCAATCAACCAACACCAGCCGCTGCCAAAAATTTTCACGGCCTTTTCGCTAAATTCTTTTTTAAAGTCCTCCGCCGATTTAAAATCCCGAACGATCGCTTTTTCCAATTCTTTTACAGGATTGTTTGGAGCGGCATTTGGGTTGGCTTTCATTAGTTGCCAGAAAAGGGAATGATTATAATGTCCACCCGCGTTGTTGCGCAATGCCGGCTGTATTTTTGAGGCCACTTTAAAAATATTTTCAAACGTAAAAGGCGATTCCAGAATTTTATGATCGGCCTTTTCCAATTCGGCATTCATTTTATCTACATAGGCCTGATGGTGTTTGTCGTGATGCAATTCCATCGTTTGCTTATCAATGAAGGGCTCTAAAGCATCGTAAGCGTAAGGTAAAGCAGGTAAAGTATATTTTCCGCCATCCGATGTTTTATGGACCAATTCATCGAGGGTCGACAAATTTTCTTTTCCAACCAGATTACCAGCGATGCCGGCTAAACCGAGCAACGCACTTTTTTTTAAAAAATCGCGACGATCACTCATTTTAAAACTGAACTAATAATTGATTTTTTTCTACTGCTGTACCTTTTACCGCCACAATTTTTTTGATAGTGCCATCGGTAGGTGATTTTAAGATGTTCTCCATTTTCATTGCTTCAAGTACAATAAGCGAATCACCTTTTTTTACCTGTTGTCCTTCTCCAACTAAAACGTTCAATACCATCCCAGGCATGGGCGCTTTTACATCGTTCACTTTTTTGGCGGCAATATTATCCAAACCTAAACTGTGTAATAACTCATCGTATTTATCTTTAACATCAATATTGTATTTTTTGCCGTTAATTTTAAGCACCAGTTTTTTTTCGGCGCTGTCGGCTTTAATAAGCTGGATGTTGTAAGATCTGTTATTAAGCAATAAATTGTACTCATTACTATTAACACGTTCTATATCGGCTTCAATGGCTTTTTCATTAAGTTTTCCGGAAACTTTATTATCGCTAGTTGTTAAACTGGTTTTAATGGCTGTTTTTCCGTTTATAGTAATTGTATACATGAGAGTTAAGCTAAACAAATGTAAGTTTAAATTATACAAAATAAAAACGCCGCGAGGTGCTACTCGCGGCGTTTTTTTAAATTTCTTTGGAGTTTATTTTTTTACGAACTCACCCATTTTATTATCGTAATTTAAGAAGTAACCGCCTTTAGGAAGGTTAGATACATCAACTTTGCTGCCAAAACCTTTTTTAACGATGTTACCATACTGGTCGTAGATCTCGTACATGGTTTCGATAGGCTTATCGTTAGCAACGAAATTCACGTCTTTAGAAGCTTTAACCGGTGCAAAAGAGATCTCAGGAATATCGGACATGGCATCAACCGGTTTTGATAAGCGAGGTTGGCCACTATAATCTGTTTGACGAACGCGTACTTGATTTTTACCTGAATGAAGAGCTATCTTAAAAGAGTAAGGATTTGTAGATGGGGTACCAATACCTTCGGTTTCTCCAACTTTTACCCATTTGTTCCAGCGGAACTGCTCGATAGCGAAGGTTAATTTACCGGTTTCTGATTTAGTGGTCCATTTTACGGTACCGTCCTTATCAACCGACATGCTTACTACTTCAAATGTGCTTTTTGGCTTTAGAACTTCAGAATTAAGAACTTTAGGTTTACAGTCTTCTTTGTGTTTGATCTTGATCTCAACTTTATCGCCAACATTGAGTTTATGAGGCTTAAAATCAACCTCAAACGCACTAGAGTTGATCTCATCTGTAGTGATGTTACCATTCACTAGAACTTCAGTAACGCAAAAACCAACTCCTCCGCTTCCATATGGGTTCTGGATGTATAAGTTCTTGCCCTGATAGTTGCCTTCGATAATAATAACACCACCTTGAGAGCGTGAATTAAAGCTTACCAACAGGGACAAAATAGCACACAGAAATATTTTTTTCATCGACAAATTAAAAATAAGGCCATATCAATATGGCGTTGCAATATTAAAACGATATTTTCAAAAAAACAAAAGAAATTTCAAAAAAAACCCATGTTTACTTGAAATATTGAAAAAAAGCTAAAATTTGAGTATTTTTGCCTTGAAAATAAAATTTATGAGGGTTTTTAACAGCATTGCAAAGGTTATATTAGTTTGTTTAGTATTGGCTTCTTGTAATGGCAACGATTCTGACAATAAGGGCAAAAGAGCTGAAGGCAGTGGCGGTAGCGTTAGAATTGCCGAGGTAACTGCCCCAAAAACACTCTTTCCTCACTCCTTGACCAATCTGGTAGAAGGCATGGTCGCCTCTCAGATCCACGAAGGCTTAGTGCGTTTAAACCCTAAAACACTTGAACCAATCCCTGGATTGGCTGAAAAATGGGAAATTTCAGAAGACGGCAAAACCATTACCTTTCATTTACATAAAGGCGTTCATTTTCAGAACAACCTCATATTTAAGGGCGGAAAAGGACCGGAGATCACCTCTAAAGACGTGAAATTTACCTTTGAATTGTTGTGTACCGAACGACCAAATAACCTTCATTTCGGAACCGTTTGTAAAGACCGGATCATTGGAGCAGAAGAATTTTTAGAAGCCAGTTCAAAAGGCCAAAAAATCGACCTAAAAGGCTTTAAAATAATTGACGATTATACTTTCTCCATTTCTTTAAAAAACGCTTCAACCATTTTTCTTCAAATATTGGCTAACCCGGTGGCAAGTATCATTTCGGAAGAGGCCTATAAGACCAAAAAAGAAAAATTATTGTGTGGAGCAGGACCTTTTGTTTACGATACTGTTTCTTCCAATTTAAACCATATTGTTTTGATCAGAAACGAGAATTATTACGGAAAGGATGATAAGGGAAATTCACTTCCTTTTATTGACAGCGTAATAATAGATGTATTACCGTCTACCGAAGATGTTTTAACCCAGTTTAAAGCTGGTAAATGCGATTTCATCGGGTCTTTACCTTCCAGCAGCATCAAGCAAATTGTTGAAGAGAATATTAAAGAGTTCCAAAAAACACCTCCTGCATTCATATTGGAAAGAGATGCTGAAATGATCTCTCAGTATTATTTGTTCAATATCAACAGGCCACCTTTCAATAATGTAAAATTACGTCAGGCATTCTGTTACGCTATTGATCGTGACAGGATAATCGATAAAGTTTTACGCGGACAAGCATTTGGCCCGGCACTTAACGGTATTACGCCGCCAACATTTCCAACTTACAAAATCAGTAAGATCACAGGTTATGAATTGAATATTGAAAAGGCCAAAAAATTATTAGCCGAAGCGGGATATCCTGGCGGGATTGGATTACCGGAGATATCAATGATCATTAACTCCGGAAATTCGCGTAACAATTCGGTAGCTGCTGAAATACAAAAACAATTACGCGAAAATTTGGGAGTAAATGTGACCTTTGAATCGTTACCTAATGCCGATAAATTCAATCTTCAGGTAAAGGGTCTTGGCGATATGTTCCGCGATGGCTGGGTAGCTGATTATCCAAGTCCGGAATCGTTTTTATCTGTGTTCTATGGCGCCACTGTTTCAAAGGATACTTCAACAATCTCCTATCCTAACACACAGCGCTATTTTAATGCTGAATTTGATAAGAATTACGAATTAGGTCGCGACGCCAAAACAAAGGATAGCGCTAACGTGTATTTTTTAAAGGCTGAACAAATAATGGTGAACGACGCGCCCATCATTCCATTGTGGTACGAAAGTAATTACCGTTTAGTTAGCTCACGCTTGAAAAATTTCGTGATGAATCCTTTGCGTTATTTCGATTTCACCAAAGTAATGGTTGTAAAACCGGGAGAAGAAGCGGAAAAAGCAAAATAAAATTCCCTTTATAGGGCATGGTTTAAAATTTAGTGATGTCCCCATGCTTAGATCGATCTCTTTTAGGAATGGAAAAGTTTTTTTCTCCGATACAGGAAAAGGACGAACTGTTGTTTTACTTCACGGTTTTTTAGGTTCACATCAAATATGGGAACAAACCATTAAAAATCTTTCGAGATCGTACCGCGTTATCGCCATTGATCTTCCTGGACATGGCGAGACCCAATGCTTTGGCTATGTGCACACCATGGAATTAATGGCCAAATGCGTGAAAGCGGTGCTGGATAAATTGCGGGTGAAAAAATATGTTCTCATTGGGCACAGCATGGGTGGCTATGTGACGATGGCCTTTGCCGATCTGTTTCCCGATAATATTAACGGCATTTGTTTATACCATTCAAGCGCTTATGCGGATAGTGAAGAAAAGAAAAAAGACAGAAGTCGTTCAGTTAAAGTGGTGAAAGGGAATCACAAGATCTATTCAAGAGAATTGATAAAGAACCTATTCGCCAAAAAAAACCTCAAGTACCTCAAAGACGAAATTTTATTTGCCACAAAGATCGCGTTAAAAACCGGCAAGCAGGGAATCATTGCCGCGTTGGAAGGAATGAAAGACCGCCCCTCGCGCGAAATTATTTTGCGACTGGTAGATTATCCGGTAATGATGGTGATCGGGGAACACGATAATGTATTACCATCGGCACAACTATTGAAACAAGCCGAAACCATAAAGAACAAAACGGTTCTATATTTAGAACACGATGGTCATATGGGATTTTT
>JBGASH010000304.1:0-2787 GCA_044229775.1 Bacteroidia bacterium | reverse complement strand
GGTTCGAATCCCTCTTTCTCCGCTTAATGAATGCAAAAAGGCGCCTTTGGTGCTTTTTTTGTTTCATGGCGTGGCGAAAACTTGTTTTCGTAAGCGAACTGAAACAAAAGAACCGGTTCGTAGAACCGCTTTTTGCATTTTGACTTCCGGTTAACAAGGGATCAGCCTCAGCTAATCCCATTAACATCTCAATAACAAAAACAAGTATTTATTTTCATTAATTTAGACTCAAAAATTCAAGCCAATGAAAAAAATAATCACATTAACCCTTATAGCCGGCGCTGTTGTATTTAGCGCCTTTACATTAGCCACACTTTGGAAAGCCGATGAAAAAGCAAGCACCGTTAATTGGAGTTTACCCAACGGCAATAAAGCCGGAACTTTTAGCGGCCTAACCAGCAGCATTAATTTTGATAAAGATAAATTAGCCGATAGCAAAATTACCGCTAGCATCGACGTTAAAACCTTAAAGGCCGGAAACGAAAAATTAGAAGCGCATTTATTGACCGCCGATTTTTTTGATGCAGAGAAATTCCCAAAGATCACCTTCACCTCTACTCAAATTACTGCGAAAGATGCAGGCTTTATTGCAAAGGGTACTTTAAATATGAAAGACAGTACAAAAGTTATTGAACTACCTTTCACATTTACCGAAAAAGATAAAACTAACGCTGTTTTCAGTGGCACAATGACTATCGATTCTAACGACTATGGAGTTACAAAAAAGAAAGCAGAAGGCGAAGCAAAGCCAAACACTGTAGTAATTACCTTAAATGTGCCGGTTACTAAATAACATTTTGTATAGTTTAACAATTTAAGTCCCGCTAAGCCGGGACTTTTTTTTATACTTGTATAAGCAAATTCCAAACTCATGAAATTGAATAAACTCTTTTTTCTTCTTTTAGCTTTATCTTTTATGGTTAAAGCCCAAACACCTCCTGTGGATGTGGCGGGTAACGAGAACCAAAAAGTTAGTCTGCACGACCAAGCTAAATTAGATGCAAAAAAAAGAATTGAAGGGTATCGCGAACAAGTGGTGAAAGGTGCCAGTATGGAATTAATGGCCAAAACCTATAGTCAAGATCCGGGCTCTGCCAAGAATGGCGGAATGTACCAAAATGTGGTGCGCGGACAAATGGTAGATGAATTTGACAAAGTATTATTTGATCTTAAAAAACCGGGCGATATTAGCGAAGTATTCGAAACGCAATACGGTTTTCATTTTATTCAATTGGTGAATGATAATGGTAACTCACGCGATCTGCGTCATATCTTGATCACACCTTAATTCTCGGCTATTGCTTTGCTACGGCTCCCAAGTGTATTTCAAACGCAGCAACTTGAGTGTTTTTTTGGATCTTTTGTCTTAAAAAACCGGAAATTTTACCTATCTTTAGGGTATCAAAACATCCCGCCTTATTTAATACTAAAACCATGAAAAAAAGTGTATTATTACTCGCGTTCGGGATGTGTCTTTTCTATTTAAAAGCCTCTATTACCGCTTATTTCAATTACGGCCTGTTCAATGTTCCTAAACAAGGGCCATTCATTGAATCTTATATCACCATTATCGGAAGATCGACGCAACATAAATTAATTAACGGCGGTTATCAGGCATCGGTAAATATTAAAGTGAATATTTACAAAGGCCCCGATATCTATAAAAGTGAGAATTATAATTTGATGGGTCCAATTGATAAAGACACTTCCAATTTCTCGAATTTTATTGACGACCAGCGTTACTCCCTTCCAAACGGAACCTACGTTTTTGAACTTATACTAAGCGATAATAACGACTCCCTTCCAAACGGAACCTACGTTTTTGAACTGATACTAAGCGATAATAACGACCCTTCTAAAAAGTCGTTCACTTTAAAAGAAACTTTTACCCTTTCTTATACCGAAACTAAGTTAGAATCATCGAGCATACAAATATTAGAGTCATTCTCAAGATCAACACAGCCCGGCGTATTGACCAAAAGCGGTTACGATCTTATTCCTTATAACGTCAATTATTTTCCTTCCAATTTTAATCGTCTCTCCTTTTATTTTGAGACCTATAATGCCGACACTGTTCTAGGTAAGAATAAGAATTTTGTTTATCAGTACTACGTTCAGCGCAAAGAAGATCTTTCTAAGCTGGAAGGAATCGCAGGATTCAAAAAACAAAGCGCCGCAAAAGTAAATCCATTACTGGCCCAATTAGATATTTCAAGCTTAGAATCGGGCAATTATTATTTGGTGATCGAGTTGCGCGATGAGAAGAATATCTTACAGCAAGAAAAGAAATGGTATTTCCAACGGAGTAAAAATATTACAAAGCCAATGGCTTATAAAGGAAGAAGATCGAACAACGATTTTTTTGGTGATTATAGTAATGTCGATACTTTAAAAATGTTCGTTGAATGCTTGTGGCCCATCTCCACCCCATCGGAGCGGGAATGGGAGATAAATCAAACCATACGAAAAGACCCAACCATGATGAAGAATTTTATTGTTGAGTTTTGGAATAATCGCTCGGGCGATACTTTAGACCCTTTGCAAATGTGGTTGAATTATTATGTGGAAGTTGATAAAGCCAATAAATTATTTAAATGCGGAAAACAGCAAGGCTATTTTACCGATCGCGGTCGCGTTTATTTACAATACGGTCCGCCTAACCAGCGCGTGCAGCAACCCAGCGAGCCTAACGCCTATCCTTACGAGATCTGGCAGTACTATCAAATAAAAGACGAGGCAACAGGTCAGTTCTATTCCAATAAAAAATTTGTGTTCGTTAATCCGAGT
>JBGASH010000028.1:0-23543 GCA_044229775.1 Bacteroidia bacterium | reverse complement strand
AGTGGGTGGATTTTTTACCTCAATCTTCTGATTTCCAACGGTTTTTTTAGAGGCTACTTCTCCTAATTCCTTTAGAAGGTTAGGATTTGAACCCACTATATGGATGATAAAATTACCCGATTTTTTAGCCCCCGGCCATTCGAAATAACGCGTGAAATTATAAATGAAAACCGCCTTAATTTTGGCATTAGTATCATAGTTCTGGATAAAGCCAAAACACATAACCACGGCCACGTAAAAAAACAGGTATTTAAATAAACGGTTCAACTAATAAAATAGGAGGCAAAAATTCAGCCAAATTAACCAACAAATATACCATTTGCATTCAGGTAAAGCAATTTAATAATTATTAAGGTTTTAGCAGTGTTAATTTGCTGTAAAAATGCCTATTTTAGTACAAAATGCTCTATAAAAGCGAGTATAATTCCTATTCTGATAATGAGCTTATTGCGCATTATGCCAAAACCGGTGAGTCGGTCTTTTTAGGTATTCTATATAAACGCTACGGTCACCTCGTTCTGGGTCTTTGTATAAAATACCTCAAAAACGAGGATGATGCCCAGGACATCGTTATGATGATCTTTGAAAAATTAACGGTCGATCTGAAAAAACACAAAATAGAATTCTTCAAAAGTTGGTTGTATACCTATTCAAAGAATTTTTGTTTAATGGAGCTTCGTAAAAAGCAATCGCAGATCAAGAAAGACATTGAGCTTAAAGACAATAAAGACCTGTTTATGGATTTTGGAGGCAATGAGCATCTCAATATAGCAGAAGAAAAAGAACAAACTATTTTACAGCTCGAAACGTCTTTAAAAAGTTTGAACAAAGAACAAAAATGGTGTATTGAATTGTTTTATTATAAGAACAAATCGTATAATGAAATAATAGAATTAACGGGCTATACGCCGAACGAAGTAAAAAGCCATATACAAAATGGCAAAAGAAATTTAAAGCTTAAATTAACGGAGTTATTAAATGTCAAAGAAGATAAATAAAGATATAACCGACAGCGAAGAACTGTTCAAGCGCCTCGAAACAGGCGATGATAGTGGTTTGGATGACTTTGAAAAGGAGGCCTTCGAGGGATTTTCTTCCCTTAATGACGTGAAGTTGTCGGAAAAATTGCATACGGGATTGAACGAAAAGATCACAGAAGTTTATTTTAAACCGGCATCAAAAAAAAATAATCTCGCTTTTTTCAGTATGGCGGCCGGACTCTTATTAATGGTAGGCGTGAGCATTTTCTTTTATCAGTATTTAAGTTCAGAGAAAAAAGATATGGCATTAAATACCGGTGCCACCACAAATGAAATGCAGGTAATGGAGAACGCGCCACCTCCACCACCAAAAACCGAAGAAAAAGCCAATAAGCTGGATGAAGCAGAACAAAAGGAACCTTTAAAAACAGCAGCTGTTGTTGTGGATAAAGTGGCGCAAAGTCAAGCACCCAAAGATCTTAGACAGGATGATCGTGAAAAAGGAATAGTTAATATAGAAACCAAAAAGTCGAGTGGTGAGTCTATAGCAGATGATAATAGTAACGCTACTAGTATAATGGAAAATAACCCGGGATCGGGGGCCGATGGAAAATTAAAAAAGCAGGAAGAAGGTCAGGGAAATAACAGAAGTAATACGGGGCCTTCCGGAAATTTAGCAGGTGGTGCAGGCGGTAAGGATATGGATAAGAAACAGCGTTTTGGAAATGATAAGAGTGGAAAAGGCGACGATCTGGCAAAGAATAAATCGCCTGAAACGAAGAATATGGAAGATATCACGCCATCTGAAAAGGATATGGATGCCGAAAGTGAAACTAAACCAACAACTGATTACAAGAGTAAGGAAGAGACCGTTGCTACTAAAAGAAAAGAGGATGAGTCGACCAATGATTTAAGTAAAGTTTCGAGTCGCGATGCTTCAAAAAAACGTTCAAAGAAAGCAGAAGCGCCTTCAGCAAGCGCTAATACCTCTCCGGCTAAAGCATCGGAAGCTCCGGCATTTTATACTCTCAATTTTCAAATACTAAATATAATTCGGCACAGGATTACATTAAGTCTGAAATAGATAAAGACGAGGTATTGAAAGAAAAAGTAAAGGATTTTAAAGCAAAACTGATCGTTGACGAAACCGGTAAAAATAATTAAGGTGAATTTTATCACCGACTTTAAAAAGTGCGCCGATTGCGATGAGCGTTTAGGGAAGATGGTATTGAACATGCCGGCTGGAACTCAATGCCTGAAAAGGATAAAGCACAAAATCGCGAAGCGGTGCTTAGTTATCCTAAATGATAATGCCGGAACTTTATTTTGTTGCTGATAAAGAATAAACCAAAGGAATTTTATTCCCAAAATTTTTGATCCTGAACTTATTTTCAGAAACGGCTTCCATGTTATTGAAACAATTGTAAGGCGAATAGTCGTATTCTTTAAAGTGAGTAATACGCAAGTTGTTTGAAAGTAATGCCTCAAACACTTCGCTTAAAGGATGATTCCATGAAATAGTTTTGTTGCTTATTGGCGCGTTTTTATCGGCATAAGTGCTTCGAGTGTTTCAATAATTTCTTTTCGTTGAAATAACTGTATTCCACTTTAGTGAAATCATTATCATACATCCATACTACCGGATGAAATTCTGCAAAAATAAATTGACCGTCCGGTTTTAAGGAATTAGCAATTAGTTTAGCCCATTTATTAAGATCGGGCAGCCAGCCTATTGTGCCGTAAGAAGTAAAAACAATATCGAATTGTTTATTCAAATGTTTTGGCAGATCGTAAATATTGCAGCAAATAAATTGGGCATCGAGTTGGAGTTGCTCATTGAGTTTTTGAGCGGTTTCAATAGCCCTGTCCGAAAGATCAACGCCGGTGGTTTTGGCGCCCATGCGCGAAAGCGATAAAGTATCTTGTCCAAAATGGCATTGTAAATGCAGCAGGGTTTTCCCTTTAACATCCCCAAGAAGAATTCGCTCAATTTCATTTAGGGAATTACGACCTTTTAAAAAACTATCGACTCCGTAAAATTCAGAGTTTAAATGGTGATTAACGCGGGCATTCCACGATTGGCGGTTAAGCTCAATGTACTCTTCACTATCTTCTTTCAAATTCGTGTGAATTAATTGAAAGTGAAAATTAAGGCGATTTCTTTTTAAAGAAACTGATGTTGCCTAATCCGTCAATTACTTTCTTAAATACATCAAAGTAAAGCGTGATCATTAATGAAAGGCTCATCATCCAAATAACACAAATATTGAACCAATAGGTTGAATACAGTACTCCGAAAAATTTCTTACGCGGCGCAAAAAAGTGTGCCCGGCCAAAATTGGATTCGTAAGGATCCTGGAAGATAGGTTCTATTTGCTGAATTAAACGACCATCTTTTTCAAGACACCGCTCTCCACTAAAATCGGTCGAATTTTTCACAAAGGAATTCAAGCTTTCGTTCTCGTAATCCTCCTGAAGTTTTTGATAAGCGGCTTTGGCAGCTTCATTGGGCTGCATCTTAACTGCAATAGCGTCCAGTTTTTTACGGGCAGAGTTCTCGGCTGTAATATAATAATCATTCAACGCAGTTAAATAGGACTTAATACCGGCTACAACGGCATCGTTGTATTGATCGGCATTTATAGAAGGAAGAACTTCGCATTTAATTTTTTTAGAATTACTTTGTTCCTTGGTGATCTCGTTACGTATTAAATTGATATCGTTAGCAAGATCCGATAATTTTGTTCCGGCCTTTAACTCATTCTCAATTTTAGTGAGTTTACCCTGTAATTTTGGGATCCAATAGATCTTACGGTAAGCCGCCATACTAATAGCCTTATCGTATTTGTAAAAATTGCGTTCAAAAGCGTTCTCCTTAAATTGATTAACGGCAAGTGCTTCAAATGCCCAACGGCTGGCCATGATCTCACCGCTTACCGGTACGCCACCTTGTTTGGCAAGTGTTGGATTTAATTTATCGAACTTAACAATTACACCGCTTAATAATAATTGAGGGATGATGAGGAACGGAATCAAAATGTAAATGGTAACGGCGCTGTTGAAGGCCGAAGAAATATTTAATCCCAGCATATTGGCAAAACAGGAGGCCGAGAAAAGTACCATCCAATAATCTAACCACATACCTTTAACACCTAACACCGAGTTACCCACTAAAATAAAAGTAAGGGTTTGAATAGCGGAAAGAACAAACATAATGATGATCTTACTCCACAAGTAACTACCTTTACTTAAATTGAGGAACGATTCGCGTTTACGGATCTTACGGTCGCGAATGATCTCTTCGGCACTTACCGTCAATCCAATAAATAAGGCTACTACTACTGCCATGAACATGTAAGCCGGCATATTCTCGTTCTCTCTGAATACATATCCCTTTCCGGTATCATCGTCGGTATTAAAATAACGTACTAGGTAAGCCAGAATAAAGGCGAGCAGAGGGGCTTCCAAAAAGTTGATCATTAAATACTGCGTGTTGGTTAATTTGCTTAACACATCGCGTTTAATGAACACGCCAAATTGTTTTAGCTTATTTGGAATTTTAAAAATAGCCTCAGGGATCTCGTCCTGATGCTTAATTTCTCCAATGGTATTTTCAATAAGTTCTTTATAACTTTTATTCCATTCGGCCGGACTGGTTTTACGGTTAAATGTTAAGTTACCGTATTCGTCCAATACCTTACTTTCAATGATGTTAAAGATCAACTCCGGATTTACGTTACCGCAGTTCCAACATTCGCTTTCTTCGGCATTCACGTGGTTAACCAAACGTTTGAAATAAGAAACAGCGTCAACAGGGTTGCCGTAATAAATTGGATAACCACCCACGTCGAGGATCATGAGCTTATCGAACATTTTAAAGATATCGGATGAAGGTTGGTGAATTACCACAAAGATCAATTTCCCTTTTAATGCCAATTCTTTTAAAAGGTCCATGATGTTCTCCGAATCGCGTGATGATAAACCGGAAGTAGGCTCGTCAACGTAAAGTACCGAAGGTTCGCGGATCAATTCTAAACCAATGTTCAAACGTTTACGCTGACCACCTGATATGGTTTTTTCGAGTGGAGAGCCAACTTTAAGGTCGCGCGTTTCGGTTAATCCGAGGTCGGCCAATAAAGCGTGACATTTTTTAGCGATCTCGTCATCAGTTAAATTTCCAAAACACAATTTAGCGTTGTAAAATAGATTCTGGTAAACCGTAAGTTCTTCAATTAAGAGGTCATCCTGTGTAACGTGTCCAATTACTCCTGCTACCGCTTCTTTATCAACGTGAATGTTTTTTCCATTAATTAAAACTTCACCGGCGCTTGGAACTTCCACGCCGTTAAGAACGTTCAGTAAGGTGGATTTACCGGCACCTGAACCACCCATGATACCTATAAGTTTTCCGCTCTCTTCACGTATATTAATGTTACGTAACCCCAGCTTACCACCTTTAAATTTGTATTCGATGTTGCGTGCTTCAAACGAGATCTTTGCTTTACTGCTATCGGCAAGGAATCGGCCAATGATATCGCTGTAATAAATGGGTTTTACCCTTGAGCTTCTTAACGATGAGCCGGGCGTTAAAATATGAACGCGTTCTTTCGAAATACCTTGTCCGTTCAGTTGTAACTCAAAATTTCCAAAGATCCGCAAAGCATACATGCCAACACTATTAATGCTGATCACGCGTACATCATCGGGCATGGTATCACAAAAAATGTGTTTGCTGGAATTGTTATACCCGCCTTCTTTATTATTAATAACTAAAATATTGGGAGAGTCGGGGATGGTTTCGATCTTATCTTCAACAAACGAACGTAAGGTGTTATATTCTTCGGCGTGGATGTTAAAGGTTTCGGCCACTGTTACCACAAACTCATTTTCCTGTTCGGAGATATCGTTAGAAGAATAAATAAATTCGAGCAAACGAATAAGCACAATGACTTTTTGCGGCTGTTCAAGTTCCTGGTTTATTTGGGTACAGATCTTTAATACTTTAACCGAGTTGAGTGAGGTGCGTTTAGCGGAGCCGTCTTTCTTTTTTGATACCTGATGGTGAGCTTCGAGATATTCGTCAAATACATGAAGGTAGGTGTCTACTTGTTCCTGATTGAGTTGTTGTTTTAAAAAGGACTGTACAATAGCCCTGCCGGTATTGCTAACGCCATCTACTTTCGCGATAATGGCGAACATTTGCATCAGGGCTCTTAGTATTCGTTCACTCATGGTTTTTTATAATTACAATTGCAATTTACCTTTTATTATTAATAGTGTAGAAACAGTTAGCAGTTTCTTTTACACCTTTCGATTCTTCCTTTATAAATTTAACTTCGTGCGAGTTAAAGACCATGGAAGTTAGCCCGTGATCTTTAAGAGTGGCAACGTAATTAATTCCTATAGGAACAATAAAATATTGGTTATCCTTATTAAGGTTATATAAAGTGGTTTTAAAATAAATGCTTTTGCTTCCACAAGATAAGTTCAAGTGTACCATCGGGCACAAACCCCAGTTTATCAACTACTTTAATTCTTAAAAAAAGTTTGCTTTCGTCTTTAATGAATTGTATTGCGCCGCCATTCTTAAAAGTGTAAGTGAGCGCGTTTACAACAACAGCGGTTTTTTCCCCTGGTTTGGTAACGCTGTCATTAATAAATTGGTTAATACAAGGGTTTTGAGCTCCCGCATAAGCTATAATGCCAATCGAAAAAAATATATAGAAATTCTTTAGCATTGCTTAGTTTATAAGAAAAAAGGATAAAGTGTTTGTCTTTATCCTTTTTTATGAGTTAACATAAAGATCTATTTTTGTTTAAAGCCAATTAACACTACGGCACATCCGGAGCCTTGATTTCGGTTAACGTCGATCTGCGCTTCAATAGTACACTCTAATGTGTTCTTAATTTTAAAATCCCAATAAGGGGCATTCTTTTGATTACGATTAGAGAACAGTAAATGACGATCCTGATCAAAAATATTAAAGATCAAATTGCCATCGGTAGTTCCGCTGCAAGCGGCAATACGGTAAATGGTTTCGCTAAAAAAAGTAGTGCGAAACTCGGCTGTTTCTTCCGAATTCAAAAGTAAGGCGCGGTATTGCTGACCATCAGAAATGAAAGTAGACACAATATGTTTGGCACAGATATTGGCGATGGTGTCACATTGCGCTTTGGCGCTATTGAATGTTAGCGTTAAAACAAATGCAAGTATAGAAATTGATAATTTCTTCATAAACCTTTTCTTATTATGATTGTACGTTAGTTATTTTTTTTCTTATTTCAAGAACTTTCGCTGCGATCTGTTCAATTTGTTCTTTAGAAACGGCCACCTCGTTAGTACTATTAATGGTAGTTATCTTTCTGATGGTATCGTGTGTTGGTTCAACAAAAGTGTATTTTGAAGTGATACCTTCGTAGATCTTTGCAAGGTCTGTAAGTTGTTTTGAAAGCTCTTGTGCTTGTGGCATAGTATTAGAACTTAATAATCTTATAATGCTGCCAAGCGCTTGTTTTTGTTCAGCGATACGGAATTTAATATCATCAGTGGCTTTTGCATTATAAGCGGCAACCGAAAAATGCATACAAACTTGAGATCTCGTTTCTCTTGTTTGATTTAAGATAAGCATCGCTTGAGCGGTAAGCAATACCAACAAGCACCAGCATACTGTCCTTATTAGCAATATTGCTTTCAATGCGCTTCATTGTTTTTTGATCGAATGCGGCTGATACACCCAACTTATCAGCGAGTTGTTTTACAGCGGCCAGATATCCGAGGGCATCCTGGGTTTGGTTATACATACTAACGTAACCAAGATCGGCGCCATAAATACCAAGGTTAATGGCGCGTTCAAAATCTTCAGAATAGTGAGCGGCTTTGTTAGAAAGATTTAAAATTGATTTATCGTAAGTTATACCTGATTTTTGAATAAGCATAGCCGTTTGTATTGGTGAAGGCACACTGAATAACTCGCCGCCAACATTTAAAACCTGTGCTTTAACGGTATCAACTTCTGGAACAGAATCGTTCTCGACGTTGTCAACTTTTTTGTCGGAATTGCACGAAGCAAGAACCATAGCGGCCATGCTTAATGCTACTAATTTTGATTTAAACATACACTTTGTGGAATTCATCTATAAAATAGCTAAGTTGGTTGTTTTTAAAAACAATGCAAGTAAGCAAAATTTGGCGAATAAATCAAATTTAGGAACGTTTTAGAATAGCTATGTAAGTTACTGTATATCAGTAAGTTTTACAATGATAATTCGGCAATAACTTTTTGATAAGCACCTTTATTCAAATCAATATATACAGTACACGCCTTAGACGCCTGCTGGTGAAGATTTTTATCACTTAAGTAATCATCCATAACTCTGAATAATTCGCTATCGGTACTGATCTCTTTAACACCTCCGCTTCGCATAAGATCGGTGGCTTCGTTGAATTTTTTATTGTTGGGACCAATAGCTATGGGCAGACCGTAAGTGGCCGGTTCAAGAATATTGTGGATGCCATGGTCAAAACCACCGCCAATAAACGCCGCTGTTCCATATTTATAAACCGATGATAATAGTCCAACGGTATCAACAATAAGGATGTCAGAACCTGAAAAATCTTTACCGGAAGTGTAAAGTGAAAAGGAAATACCAGTATCCGTTAAGTTTTGAGTCAGATGAACGATATTTTTTTCATGGGTTTCGTGTGGCGCAACGATCAGTTTTAAACCAGAGTGTTTTTGTTTGAGTTTTATAAAGGCGGGAATTAAAATAGCCTCGTCTTTTGGCCAGGTACTGCCGGCTATAATTACAGGTTTATTACTGGTAAACGATGCGATTTGTGGAAGGTCAAGGTGTTTTTTTCGGAGATCAATTACGCGGTCTATTCGTGTGTCGCCTCCTAAAATTCCGGTTGGGATCTTTAAAGATTGTAATAGAAGGAGGGAACCTTTATCCTGTACGATTATTTTTTTGTAAGTGGCCAGCGCTTTTACAAAGATCTTTCCGTACCATTTGAAAAATGGCTGATGCTCTTTTATGACCGCAGAAGCTAAAAAAGTTGGGATCTTTTTTCTTTCCAATTCAAAAAGGTAGTTTAACCAGAATTCGTATTTTACAAATATAACGGTATGGGGAGAGCAGTAGTTAATGAAATCGCGCGCGTTCGCATAAGTATCGGCCGGCAAGTACGTGATCACATCGGCCATTTCATATTTTTTTTGTTGCTCGTATCCGGAGGGAGAAAAAAAACTTAAAATGATCTTATACTTCGGATAGTTTTGTTTGAGTGTTTCAATGATAGGTCTTCCTTGTTCAAATTCGCCTAAAGACGCGCAATGAATCCATATCTTAGGATGCGAATTTATTTTTTGAAGTTTGTTTTGGAGATCTTCCCGCCAGTTTTTCCTCCCATTTACCCATAGTTTGGCCTTCGGATTAAAAAGCGAAACGAGTTTAATTGAAAATGTATAAAGGTATATTCCTACAGAGTAAAAAAACATAATTAATTATAGTAATAAGTGCCGGTTCCGCCACGACTATACAACGGCAGTATCCATCCAAATCTAAAACCAATAAGCATATCAAACCGTTGTTTGGTATCGGGCATGGCAGTATCGAAATTATAACCCCGGTAACTTTTTGTAAAGCCTTCATAAAATTCAAAGCCTGTTACAATATTTACAAGGCGGTTATTGCCCAAAAAAGTATATCCCAAAAACTGGTGCATCGCAAATCCGCCGCTAAGGCGATCATAACCTTTAATAAGATCGCCTTTAATTGCAGCGAGCTTATGTTGCGCATCGTATATATATACTTTGTGCTGCATGTATCCAAATCCAAGATTAATGGTAAGTCCGCAATTGGGATTGGAGCCACCAATTTTCGGAAAAACTTTTCCAAGTAATAAAAATGTGGTAATGCCTCTTTCACTAATGCGCACATCGGCCGGTAAACCTTCGTTATCAATGATCACATTATCTGAATTTCGCATTTGCTTTAACACATCTTCTTTTACATTTCTGCTAAAAAGATAATTTCCTTCGAGCCCAATAAGGAAATTGTTTTTTAATTTATAAATAAAATTTGATCCCAAATTCAAATTACTGCCAAACCGGCTTTTTAGATCACCTGCAGGTGTTTGTCCACAAAGCTGAATGGTGATCATTGGAATATTGATGGTCGTATCTTTGAAAGACTGGCCCTTTATGCAAACAGAGGAGATGAGGATAAGACTAAAAAAAAAACTGACGCATTTTACAAATCAAAATTAGGTAATTTTTATTCAATAAAATCTTTATCGCATTATAGTTACAGTTCCTTTACATTTTCCTTTGTTTGTTCCGGTATCATCCAAAATATAAAAATAGGTCCCTGTTGGCACTTTATCGCCCTGATAGTACCCATCCCAATCGTTATTATATCCTGCTTGGAAGCAAAGATGACCTGTCCGTAACGGTTATAGATCTTTAAAATATTATCGGGATACTTTTGAATATTCCCAATATAAAAAAAATCGTTATCGCCATCTCCGTTAGGTGTAAAAGCACTATAAAATACAAGGTCATCGCTTGGGATGACTCTTACTCGCACCGTATCGGATGCCAGACAAGATCCGGATAAAGCTGTTACAGTATATGTAATGGTTTTAAGTGGATTGACATCCGGCGAGCCAGTTGAAGCATATTTAATATATCCATTAAGGGGAAACCACGAATAATTTGTTCCGCCGGTTGCCATTAACGTAATGGTATTCCCTTCCAAGATCACCGTATCTCTGAAGGCGAGGGTTAATGAAATCACATACGGGGTAACTTTTACGGTTCCGGTTTGAGCAGTACAGGTTCCATGAGTAACGGTTAAAGAATAAATGGTTGTAATAGATGGAGAGGCGATAGGGTTTGGTGAAGTAGAAAGACTCAGTGTTGCCGCAGGCAACCAACTAAAACCATAGGAGGAGGATGCCGAGGAATTAATAGGGTTCCCAATTTGAACACCGGCACCTCCAATGCATAAACCCGTATCAACTCCTGCTGTATATTGAACCATGTCATCAAGATATACCGTGACTACTGCGGTAGAAATTTCAAAATTAGCATCGGTAACCGTTAAGGTATATTGGGTGGTGGCATTAGTGGTAACAGTAGGGTTACCAATATTAGCATTACTTAATCCAACAGAAGGTTGCCATAAAAATGTATAGGGAAACTGCCCTCCCGTAACTGGCGGACTTCCGCCCAAGATGCGACTTTCGCCCGGACAAAGTGTAAAATCGGCGCCGGCATTAGCAACAGGTTGGGCAAACAATGAGCATTGAATTACGATAAAGGCAAGAATATGGAGTCCTTTTTTCACTCTATTCAAAGTTACTAATTAATATCCATATTTAGGAAATGCGGCAATAAATAGTAATTAACTTTTATTTTTTTCTTACATTCGTTTCCTCAAAATTTACAACATGTCAGAAACAGGAAGGCAGATCATATTTAGTATGGTGAACGTGAGTAAAATTCACCCACCTCAAAAACAGGTATTAAAAGATATTTATATTTCGTTCTACTATGGCGCAAAAATTGGTGTGCTGGGTTTGAATGGTTCCGGTAAATCTTCTTTGCTGCGCATCATGGCAGGCATGGATAAAGATTATATTGGCGAAATTCACCAATCTCCCGGGTATAGTGTTGGTATGCTGGAGCAGGAACCAAAATTAGACGATAACAAAACCGTTATTGAAATTGTACGCGAAGGTGCTCAGGCACATGTGGCCATTTTAAATGAATTTGAAGAAGTGAATAATAAGTTCTCTGATGAGGAGATCATGAATGATCCTGATAAGATGGATAAATTGATCACTCGTCAGGCGCAACTTCAGGAATTAATTGATCAACACGATCTGTGGAATTTAGATAACCGATTAGAGCGCGCTATGGATGCTTTACGTTGTCCGGAAAGTGATACACCAATAAAGGTTTTATCTGGTGGTGAGCGTCGTCGTGTGGCATTATGCCGTTTGTTATTACAGGAGCCGGATATTTTGTTATTAGATGAGCCAACCAACCACTTGGATGCTGAAAGTGTTGACTGGTTAGAACAACATTTAAAATTATATAAAGGAACTGTTATTGCTGTAACGCACGACCGTTATTTTTTAGATAATGTTGCCGGGTGGATCTTAGAATTGGATAGAGGCGAAGGTATTCCGTGGAAAGGAAATTATAGTTCGTGGTTAGAACAAAAGAAAGACCGTTTAAAGCAGGAAGAAAAAACGGAAAGCAAACGTCAGAAAACTTTACAACGCGAGTTGGATTGGGTACGTGCTGGTGTTAAAGGACGCGGTGTAAAACAAAAAGCGCGTTTGAATAATTACGAAAAAATGCTCAACGAGGATGTGAAAGATAAAGAAGAAAAATTGGAGATCTTTATTCCTAACGGTCCGAGGCTGGGTAACGAGGTAATTGAGGCCATTAACGTTTCAAAAGCTTACGGCGACCGATTACTTTATGAAAACCTCAATTTTAAATTGCCGCCTGCTGGTATTGTCGGTATCATTGGGCCTAACGGTGCCGGTAAAACTACTTTATTCCGCATGATAATGGGAGAAGAAAGACCTACCAGCGGTGAATTTAAAGTGGGGCCAACCGTAAAAATATCTTATGTTGACCAGAACCATAAAGAAATCGAACCTAATAAAACGGTTTATGATGTGATAAGCGGCGGCGTTGAGAATATTGTTTTGGGAGGAAGGAACATGGTGGCCCGCGCTTATATATCCCGTTTTAATTTTAACGGTAGCGATCAGGGAAAAAAAGTAAGTGTGCTCTCAGGAGGTGAACGGAACCGTTTACATTTGGCCATGGCTTTAAAAAATGAAGGCAACGTATTGTTACTAGATGAGCCCACCAACGACCTCGATGTAAACACGCTTCGCGCTTTAGAAGAAGGTTTGGAGAACTTTGCTGGATGCGCTGTAATTATTAGTCACGACCGTTGGTTTTTAGATCGCGTTTGTACACACATATTGGCCTTTGAAGGCGATAGCAGCGTGTATTGGTTCGAAGGTGGTTACACCGAATACGAAGAAAACCGCAAAAAGCGTTTAGGTAACGTTGAACCAAAACGACCGCGGTACAAGAAGCTGGCGGTTTAATCTCCGTTGAATATTGAAAACATGATCTTTATCATGTTTGGTACTGAGAGGAGTTATTTATTACGGCTACTATATTGTTCACCTTTATTTAAAATTTAAAATCATGGAAAAAAACGAAAAACATTTAGCCGATTCGCTTATTGATAATTTGAAAAAAGCAACGTCCGAATTTGAAAATCTTCAGGTTCAAATGGCTTTAGGCAAGGCTGAGGCAAAAGATAAGTATGACGAATTCAGTAAGAATGTTAATAACATCATTCAGGAGGCAAAAACAAAATTCTTTAACCAGAAAGATAAAGTAGAACGCTTAAAGGGTAAGTTTGAACATTTACAATTACAGTTTGCGTTAGGAAAAGCCGAGACCAAAGAAGCTATTGCCGAACAAAAAAAGAATATTATTGCCGCTATTCACGACGTTGAAAAAATAATAAAGTAACTGGTATTTACACCGGTATTACTTTTTTTCTTCTTCTGGTTTCAGGCCAATAACCGGTAAGGCTTTTTCTCGTATAAGAGAATTGAGTTTGCTGACATCGCTTTCAAGTGTGTTTTTAAATTTAGCCATCTCTACATCAGCTTTGGCAGCCAGATCAATATAAGTTTCTTTTACTTGTTTTGTTGGGGCATAGTTACCACTGGCGGCATAATTCCATAAACCTGCGATCTTGTCGTTTAAGCGAATTGGGAAATTCAGAACATCTTGTTCGCTTTTAGCTTTGGTTTGATACAAGGCCTCCTCAACAGCGGTCATTTGCTTATTAATGGTATCCGATAACTGCTTAATTTCTTTGGGAACATCCTTTCCTTGTTTAGCAACAAATTCGTTGATCTGTTTTCGTAAGTCGCGAATGTTTTTGATGGTTTTTTGTATCTCCGAAAATTTATCTCTTACAGTAATTAAAAATTCAAATTGCTCTTCGTAGTCTTGCTGCGAGCATTTGTAAATGGGAATAGCTTTTATTTCAAAGGCCTTTTCAGTACTGTCTTTTCCGACTTTAATTGAGCAAAAATAATTTCCCGGTGCACCGTTTGGTCCGCCCGGTGTGCCGTTCCACAATATCATCCCTTCAATTTTTTCGGCAGGAGGGTATTTCATGTCCCAAACAAAAACATTCATCCCGCTTTTTGCTTCAATTTTTCCGATGTCGCCACTACCTTTAGTGCTGAATTTTTTTATTGTCTTCTTGTTCTTGTCTTTTATGACGATAATTACTTCGGCCGAATCTTTTAGATCTTTAATAAAATAATTCATCACATTTCCAATTGGTGGATTAATGCCAGCGTTGGTCACTTTCAGATTTTGACTTCCACCATAGGGATAAGCGGGATCAATGTCAAATAGGTGAAGATTTTTTTGAGCGATGCTGTTTTCCATTTGCTGAACAACATTAAGGTTCAATACCCAAAATGACCGACCTTGAGTAGCTATAACGAGATCATTCTCTTTTATAGTGAGATCGGTTATTGGAACTTTTGGTAAATTAAGTTGAAAAGGTTTCCATTTGTTGCCACCATCGTAGCTGATATACATGCCGTATTCTGTTCCGCAATAAAGCAACCCCTCTCTTTTTTTATCAGCCCTGATACACCTCGTAAAATGAACCGGATCAATGCCGCTGGTAATAAGTTGCCAGGTTTTGCCGTAATCTTCGGTTTTAAAAAGATAGGGTGTGTAATCGTCACTTTTGTATTTTGTTCCTGCAAAGTAGGCTTTACCTTTTTTGAAGGGATCGGTTTCTACACAATTCCACATCATCCATTTGCCGGCCGCAGGCGGCGTAACATTTTGCCACGATTGTCCGCCATCTTTGCTTACATGAATTAAGCCATCATCGCTTCCTGCCCATAAAACATCTTTTTCTAGACTCGATTCAGTCGCAGTAAAAATGGTACAATACACTTCAACGCCAGTGTTATCTTTTGTAATTGGTCCGCCGCTTGCTTTTTGTTTTACTTTATCATTAGTAGTAAGATCACCGCCTAACGGTGTCCAGGTGGCGCCTTCATTCTCGGTAGAAAACAATACATTTCCGGCAGCGTAAAGTTTTTTAGGATTGTGAGGTGAAAAAAAGATCGGGAAATTCCATTGAAAGCGGTATTTCTGCACATCTGCGCCGGCACCAATAGGACTATCGGGCCAAATGCTTATGTCGCGGTTCTCATTTGTTTTATGATCAAGGCGCGCCAAATACCCGCCGTAATTTCCGCCATAAACCACATCTGGATTTAAAGGGTCAGCCACCACGTAACCACTTTCAAATCCAGCTGTGGGGGTCCAGTCAGATTGTGTGATACCACCGCCGTTGCTTTGCGATAAAGTACGAACTGTGCTGTTATCTTGCTGTGCGCCCAAAATGCGATAAGGAAAATAATTGTCTGTACTCACCCTATAAAACTGAGCTGTAGGTTGGTTGTAATAAGTACTCCAGTTGTATCCGCCGTCATAACTTATTTGCGCGCCACCATCATCTCCAATGATCATGCGATTGCCTTCTTCGGGATCGATCCATAGGTCGTGGTGATCGCCGTGCGGTGTGTTCAATACCGAAAAGGTTTTTCCGCCATCAACACTTTTTAAAAAATTCACATTTAAAACATACAGCTTATCAGAATTTTTTGGATCCACAAATAATTTACTATAATACCAGGCGCGCTGCCGAATATTATTTTCACTGTTCTTTAAATTCCAGGTCTCACCACCATCCTCACTACATAATAATCCGCCTTTTTCATTCTCAACAATAGCGTAAACCTTTTCGGGATTTGACGGAGCAACTGCTATGCCAATGATCCCAATGACGGATTTAGAGGGAAAGCCTTTTTTTGAATTAAGATTTTGCCAGGTCTCGCCACCATCGGTACTTTTCCATAGGGCGCTTCCTTTACCGCCGCTTTCAAAACTATAGGGCGTACGCATGCAGGTCCAGGTAGAAGCATATAATGTATTTGGATTACCGGGTTCCATAACCAATTCAACTGCACCGCTTTGATTGTCGCTGAAAAGCACTTTGCGCCAGGTTTTGCCGCCGTTGGTGGTTTTGTATACACCTCTTTCATCATTGGGGCCAAATAAATGGCCAATTGCTGCCACCCAAACGGTGTTGGGATCTTTAGGATGAACAACAATTCTTACAATATGCCTGGTATCTTTCAATCCCATATTTTTCCATGTTCTTCCCGCATCATCACTGCGCCAGATACCAAAACCTTCACTCACATTTCCGCGTAAGGTACTTTCGCCTTCACCAACATAAATTATGGTTGGGTCGCTTGGTGCAAGGGCAATGCTGCCAATTGATCCACCAAAATATTTATCCGAAATATTTTTCCAATTACTTCCGCCGTCAATGGTTTTCCAAACGCCGCCACCGGTTGATCCCATATAAAAAGTAGTTCGTTGTTTTGGATCGCCGCACACAGCACCACATCGGCCTCCCCGAAAAGGGCCAACCAATCGGTATTTAACCGTACTCAATAATACGCTGTCAGAATTAGTGGTTGACAATGGTTGCTTTTTTTGCGAGAAAAGTAACGTGCAAAAAAGCAAGGAAATTGAAAGTATTAAAAATCGTTTCATAGCATTTGATTTTAAAAGGACTTAATTAAAGCCGAATATAAAGCAATTTTATTATAAGCAAATAACCCTTATGGGGGTAAAAGCAAAAAGCCCCAACTAAGTGAGGCTTTAATTTTTGAATTAAGTTAAAATTTATTCGACAGGTTCGTCAATTTGAATTATCTTAAACGGCACTTCAATGATCGCTTCATAATCAACACCGGCTTCCCGCATATCTTCGTCTTGTTCTTCGTAATACCAATTAATGGTAACCGGTTTCCCGGCCTTAACAATTTTTTCTAATTTTTTAAACAGATCTAAAATACATTTGGAAGAACTTGTGCTGAAATATTCAAGTTGTACATTAACATTAGTAACAGCTTTAGGGGAAGCAACATAGGTATCCATAGCGTCCATTAGCGGCTGATAAAAAGAAATAGAATCTTCAGGAATAGAACGGCCTTTCATTTCAATGATTCCATTGTCAAAATCAAACAAAACATAAGGTGTGTTTGATGTTTCTTCGAGGAGGATTTTTTCCATAAATAATTAAATTTATTTCACTGTTTAAAATATTGTACCCTGAACTATAGTGTATAAAAATACTAATTAATTATACCAAAACAAATATAATTTTATTGGGTCACAAAAACGTAATGCGCTGTAAAAAAGGACTTTATTTTATAAAAATCTATCTTTTTTTTAGTAAATTGCGGTAATAAAATGGCCTCTATCGTTTAAATTACATTCACACACATAACCATGACACAGAAAAAAAACATTGCTATTGTTTTATCTGCGGGTACACTTCTTTTAGCCGCTATTGTTAGTTTAAAGTTCGGCATTAAGCAGGAAAATCGAAATTCTATTAGTGAAAGAGAGACCCCGGGAGAATGGTTCTTTATGCAAAGAGCTTTTCCATACGGCTTTATTAATAAAGCCGAATATAAGAACGCCGTGATGCAAGCCATGGCAATGAAAACCCCGGCCTCTAATAAACAGGGTTTAAGTATTGCGATGGGGCCAAAACCTATTTGGAAATTGGCTGGTCCAACTAATATTGGTGGAAGAGTTAGTGATGTTGAAATGGACCCAACCAATCAACAGATCATTTACGCAGGTATTGCTTCGGGTGGTATTTTTAAATCAACCAATGGTGGTACAATCTGGAATCCCATTTTTGACAATGCGCCTAATCTTTCAATTGGCGATATAGGAATTTCACCTTCTAATCCCAGTATTATTTATGTTGGAACCGGGGAATCCAATGGTGGAGGCGGTTCGCAAACTTACGATGGTTTGGGAGTTTATAAATCAACTAACGCGGGCGCTACCTGGTCGTATGTGGGTTTGGATTCGGTTGGTAGTATTGGTAGAGTGATCGTAGATCCAAAAAATCCTAACAGGGCTTTTGTTGCTGCTATGGGCGATCTGTTTGGGAAAGATTCAAAACGCGGAATTTATCGTACAACCAATGGCGGTACCACATGGCAAAAAGTTTTATACGTTACCGATTCAACCGGTGGCGTTGACCTGGCAATTAATCCTATTAATCCCGACACTATTTACGCAGCAACGTGGGAAAGAGTAAGAACACCTTATTATCATACATACGGTGGCGTTACTTCAAATGTTTATAGAAGTTATAACGGAGGAAACACCTGGACCAAGCTTACCAACGGTATTCCATCTAATGTAAGTACCAATGGAAGAATTGGAATTGGTATTTGTAACACCAGTCCCAATGTGCTTTATGCGATCTATGCGGATGCTATTGGTAACTTTAAAGGTATTTTCAAAACAACCGACTACGGCACCTCATGGGTTCAAACTAACGATGGATCATTGAGTGGAATGTATGCTACTTATGGATGGTGGAATGGAAAAATTACGGTTGATCCGAATAACGCCAACATTGTTTATGCCGTAGGTTTTGATACGTATAAATCTACAAACGGTGGGGGTAGCTGGGCCAATACAACAGCGTCCAATCACGTAGATCATCACGCACTTTATGTTCATCCTTTAAATTCGAATTTAGTTTTAGATGGGAATGACGGTGGTATATATATTTCAACGAACGCGGGCTCCACTTATACCAAACCGGCATTACCAATTACGCAGTTTTATACAAGCGAAATTGATTATACTACTCCGGCAAGATTATATGGCGGGGCTCAGGATAATAATGTGATAAGAACAACAACAGGAGCGCTGAATAACTGGACCTCCATTGTTGGTGGTGATGGTTTTTATACGTTGGTTGACCCTACCAATAACGCTTATGTATATGGCGAAAGTCAGTACGGAGCTATGCAACGTTCTACCAATGGTGGCGGTTCTTTTAGTGGAGGAACTTCAGGAATAAGCGGTACCGATCGCCAAAATTGGAACACACCTTTTGTGTTTGATCCGAGTAATCCGGTAAATATGTATTATGGGTCAAATCGTTTATGGAAATCTACTAATAGAGCGGTTTCATGGACGGTTATAAGTCCTGATCTAACCAACGGTGTTACTGCCGGAAATTTGGTTTGGAGTACCATTACAACCATTGCAGTTGCAAAATCAAACGCCAACGTTATTTATGTTGGGACCGACGATGGAAATATTCAGGTTACAACCAATGGTGGCGCTAACTGGACAAAAGTTTCAACATCTTTACCGAAGCGTTGGGTGACCAGAGTAGCGGTTGATCCTGTAAACCCTGCCGTAGCATATGCCACTGTTTCGGGTTACCGTTGGGATGAATATTTACCGCACGTTTATAAAACTACAAATACCGGCGCCACCTGGACAGATATTTCATCTAACCTTCCCGGCGCACCGGTAAATGACATCGTACTAGATCCGGTTAAAAAAGATTCTACTTATTATGTTGCAAGTGATGTGGGAGTTTATTATACAACCGATGCCGGTACAAGTTGGTCAACTGTTGGCGATTCGCTGCCAAATGTTCCTATTACGGATCTAACAATACATGCTCCTTCAAAAATATTAGTGGCAGCAACTTTTGGACGATCTATGTGGAAACTGGATCTGAATCAGGTTTCAGTTACCGCGGTTAAAAACAATTCTTCGGCAATGGTTCAGCAAAAAATGGAGGTATATCCAAATCCGTTTTCAAAAGAAACTACCATTGCGTTTAACAATGATAAAGAGCAAAATGTAAAAGTTGAGGTCTTTGATCTAACCGGACGTTCGGTGGCAGTTTTGTTTGATGGTTCGTTACCGGAAGGGAAACAAAAGTTTAACTGGAACGAAACCGAAAATTATTATAACGCTTTAAGTTCCGGAACATACATTTGCCGGATAATTACGAAAGATGAGATATTGACGAAAAAGATCAGTTTGAATAAGTAGACGAAAGAGATTTAATCTGGTGTTTCTTCAAATGTTATTGGAAATTTAACGGTATCGTGAAGACTTTTTCCAAGATCCAGCATATCGTAATCGCTGGCTTCGTATTTCCAAATAATGTGAGTTTTTGTTTTTTCCTGAGGTACGTCACAAACGCTCCGTATAAGATCAAGAATAACTCTGGTACTGGAAGTATTTACATATGATAAATTAAATATCAAAGAAATAGAGGCCGAAGGATGTTTTTTGAACTCGTTGATCCAATCAAAAACCGGCTGAAAGAAAACGCGGGGGTCCTGAGGTCTTACATCTCCCGAAATAGCAAACGTTCCATTACTTACAAGAATGATCTCTGGTGTTTTTCCGGTTGCAGCTAAGATGAAGTTCTTCATTTAAGTACGTTGTATTGGTTCCAAATAAGACTAATTTTTTTGTGCTTAACAATTATTGCTGCTTGTAAAAATACTATTAAAATCCTGATTTTAATATTTTATTTTATTGCTTCAAAATACGTTTAACTGATTGAAAATTATCGTTTTTAAGGGAAATAAAATAAACACCTGTTCCAATGGAAGCTAAATTAAAGGTTTTTGATAAAGAAGTCCCTGTAAAATTTTCCTGAGAAATAACTCTTCCTAGAACATCGTTTATAACAAGGGTTGTTTCAGACTGAGGATTTAAATTTTTGGCGCTAATATTTATTTCTGACATAAAGGGATTGGGCGCTACGGTTAACTCAAATTTATTGTTAGGGTCTAATTCTTTAATACCGCTACCATCGCTCATGGCAAAATTATTATCGCTGATATCGAAAAAGATATTACCTACCGATTCTATTTTAACGCGGCAATTAGGTGCATAGTTGATGTTAGGAGCAGTGATGGTTTCGTTCCCGTCATTAGGAGTATTGGAGGCCAGTACAGTTGTAAAGGTGTTTCCGCCATCGGTTGACATTAATATATTGACACTGGCACAAGAAATAGGAGCAAGGTTAGTATTATTTACGCTCCAGGTTATGTTTTGTGTTGAGGTTGGACTCCAGGTGATAGAAGCGGCATTGGGGTAGGTAACAGCAAATGGGCCATCGTTCATGATCTCAACCTTTGTTGAAGAAAAGCAAACGCCACCACCACCCATTTTATTATCGCGGGCCGTTAATCTGAAATCTAATGTTTGGGTTGTAGCAGGCAAAAATTCACCAATGGTTGCTGTCATTGATCCCGATAAAATTACGCTTAGTTTAGGAAAAGTACGTGATGGACTGCTAATTGGCGGATACGACATAAAATAGGGTTTGTTCCCCGAATTCCACCCACCGGCTGTAGCGCCGAGTTCAAATTCTTCCCACGAATATGTGAGCGCATCGCTATTAGGATCGGTGGCCGAGCCGGTTAAAGTGAATGGTGTTGATTTAGGAACCGTATAACTTGTTGCGGATGTAACAACCGGAGGGTTATTACCTGATGAGATTGGAACAGCACAGGAGTTGCCTTGCCCGAACATAACGAAATTGATTATTTCATCGTAACTCGCTGCGTGAAAATAAGCGATGCTGTTGTTGGTGAGATTGTCGGGAACGCATAGACCGGCATAAGCCATTATAGTTGTACCGCTTCCGGGTTCTACGGCAAGTGGGCCGTACCTGTTTCCGCTGCAAAAACTGGCAACTGTATTAAAGGTATGATGCGCGTTGAACTGATGCCCCATTTCGTGACATACATAATCAATATCGTAAGGATCGCCAAAGGGCGCGTTATTTCCGGTAACACCTTCTGCTTTATTTGTTCCACAAACGCAACCAACGGTGGCTATACCTCCGCCACCTGAACTAAAAGTGTGTCCAATGTCAAAATTGCCGGTTCCAATGGTTGCGGTTATTACCGACTGACTTTCGTTTATTAAGGTGGTACCATTAAAATTTCCGGTGAAGGGGTCTGTGTTTGGATCTGTAAAGATCACTAATGTTTCAGTAGCTACTAAAGTTAAGCGTATGGATAATTCTGTTTCGTAAACGCCGTCAACACGGTTCACGGTAGTTACAATTTTAGATAATGTTTGGGCTATGGTTGGCGCAGTAAAACCGGTTGCCGCCTGAGCGTATTCACCGGTGCAGGCAATTGCCAAGCGGTATTTCTGTAAGGTAACACCCACACAACTTGCTGCCGTTATGTGCGGGAGGTTATTTTCTTTTATAAGGGTGTGATCCAATGTTTCTGTTTCCGGAAATATGTTGGCAGGATCTTTTACAAAATCTTTGGTATAATAAACGATGTAGTCGTTTGTGTTTCCGTTTGAAAACGGATCAATGAAAATGTCGCCATTTACGCTTTTTATCATCGCGTGAAAACCAAATTCATTCCAATCCAGTTTTCCGTTGGCCAGTGGATCGTCTATGCCTTTTACGCTGAATGTTCTAATTTGAGGGTAAGCATCGGCTAAGGGTTGCTCCATTACCGGGGATTCAACAACTCTAAAGGACTGAATTTGTCCGTCAGCTATTGGTAAGTGAATAATACATGATGAATTTAATATTGGAACCGCGTTTTCATTTGGCGATGACCATAGCTTGTCTTTTAAAAGGTTTCCATTTAATCGAAAGGTCTGATATTTTTTTGGAATGATCTGACGTGAGCCGTTTACCGGGATCTCGTTTTCCGAAACGCTGTTCCAGAATTTTTGAGGTGTTTGTCCGGATACCTTAAAAAGTATAAGACAAAGCGCTATGGGCAGATATTTTTGCATACAGGTTAAAAAAGGTATATAAATATACATTCAAATTTTAAAAAAGAAAAGTATTTTTAGGGATCACAGTTTGATACCGATCACCAATAGGTCGTCTACCTGTTCAAAGTGACCCATCCAATCGTTTATGTTACGGTTTATTTCAAGGCCCTGCTGATGCATGGCCATTGGAGAAATAGCAGCCAAAAACGTTTTTAAATTTTTGCTCATGTATTTTTTTCCTTCGGGTCCACCAAATTGATCAGGGTAACCGTCGGTACTTAAATACAAGATATCACCTTTATTCAATTGCAGATCGTGCATACCATAATCGTAATTGAATTCGGTAAAGCTGGCAATACTCGCTTTGGCCGGTTTAATATCGGATAGTTGTTTTGTTTGAGAATTAAACACCCATAATTGACGATTGGCTCCGGAATATTTTACCCGCTGTGTTTTGGTATTTACTTTGATAAGACAAATTTCCATTCCGTCCTTGCTTTTTCCTTCGCTTTGCTGGCGCAAGCTTTCTTTAATACTGTTATTCGCTTTAAATAAAATTTTATCGGGTTCGGTAGTTTCGCGGGCCGCGTCGTGTAATTTATCGGAGCAGATCATACTCATAAACCCTCCAGGTACACCATGTCCGGTACAATCGGCGCAGGCAATTAAAAATTCATCGTTATTAATGTGTTTGAACCAGTAAAAATCGCCACTTACAATGTCTTTTGGTTGAAAGAACACAAACAGGTCGGCCCACGATTTTTTTATTTCGTTTATACTG
>JBGASH010000303.1:0-2793 GCA_044229775.1 Bacteroidia bacterium | reverse complement strand
GCCGCGCGTTTACGTTCCTTTTCCATATATGCGCCGCGCACCAATTTAGCACCTACATGAAAATTATTTTTTAGTCCCATTTCAAGACTTTGTTTTAAATATGCCAATCGGTCTTTGCGGTACAACTGAAAAGTATTATACACAATAGCCGAATTTTTATTGAATAAGGCCATGTTCTCATTTGCGAGATCATCAATTGCCTGCTGTATCCAGCTCTCTTCGGCGTCTAAAAAAATGGGTTTGTTGTTTTTATGCGCTTCTTGGCAAATTTTGTGAACACGCTGCTTCACTTTATCGTATTCGGCTTTTTCGGCCGGTGATAGTTCGGCCCCTGAACTTACTTTTTCAAGCAGATCGAAACGGGCTAAACCCGTAACTTTAAAAACACAGAACGGAATATTTTTATCATTAGCGGCACGATGAATCGTTTCTATGGTCTCGGTACAGCAATGTTCAAAATCGTTTTCACTTTCCTTACCTTCAACACTATAATCTAAAATAGTTCCAATATTATATTTTCCTAATTCCTGAACGGTTTTGCTGCAATCGGCAATATTTTCTCCTCCTACAAACTGTTTAAAAATGGTATTTTTAATTAATCCTTTGAACCCTAATTTCAATCCTAAAGGCGCTAAACCACCTCCGTATTTTACCAATAAAGGATTTCCAATTAACTTAAATAACCAATAGGATTTACGAAGATCAGAATCATTTTGTGCGATAAACGCTATTTGGGTATTATCAAAAGAGACCATATATTTTATTTCACTCCAAATATCTCTGAACTACGAACTACGAACACCAAACTATTTAACATACATTACATCCTTAACGGCTTTTACAACTTTAGCAACGTTAGGTAACGACGCTTCAATTAAGGTGGGCGCATAAGGTAAAGGCGTATCGGCGGTAGTGATACGGCGCACAGGTGCATCCAAATAATCGAACGCATCTTTTTGAACTCTGAAAGCGATCTCACCCGATAAACTTGCCAATGGCCAGGCTTCTTCAACAATAACTAAACGGTTGGTTTTCTTAACCGAATTAATAACAGTATCGTAATCAATTGGGCGTACACTTCTAAGATCAACCACCTCCGCGTCAATGCCGTCTTTTGCCAATTCGGCCGCAGCGGCCAAAGCAACTTTCATTATTTTTCCGAATGACACAATGGTAACATCGGTGCCGGGTTTTTTAATATCTGCCAAGCCAATTGGAATCGTGTATTCTTCTTCAGGAACTTCTCCTTTATCGCCATACATTTGTTCGCTTTCCATAAAAATGGTAGGATCGTTATCTCGAATAGCGGATTTTAATAAACCTTTAGCGTCATATGGATTAGAGGGAACAACTACTTTTAATCCCGGACAATTCGCATACCAGCTTTCGAAAGCCTGAGAATGCTGAGAGCTCAACATACCTGCACTGGCGGTTGGTCCTCGAAAAACAATGGGCACGCTGTATTGTCCACCACTCATACTTAACATTTTTGCGGCAGAGTTTATGATCTGATCTATTGCGACCAGTGAAAAGTTAAAGGTCATGAATTCAACAATTGGCCGCAAGCCATTAGAGGCAGCCCCAACACCAATACCGGCAAAACCCAGCTCGGCAATAGGGGTATCAATTACACGTTTTGGACCAAATTCAGCCAACATACCTTTACTTACTTTATAGGCGCCGTTGTATTCGGCAACTTCCTCTCCCATTAAAAAAATGTTTGGGTCGCGGCGCATTTCTTCGCTCATGGCTTCGCGTAATGCTTCACGAAATTCGATAACTCTCATAGGTAAAATTTAGCTCAACAAAAATAAGGGTTTATTACATAAATCAAAGGAAAAATTGTTCAAATCATAGGAAAAATGCCAGCAAACTTTTTTTTGTCAAACCCCCTATTTTTTTAACTTTGCGAACCCTTTTTATTGCATTGAAATGAAGATATTAGTAGCAATTAGTAATGTACCTGACACAACCACCAAAATTGCGTTCAGCGACAACAACACCAAGTTCAGTACTGCCGGTGTTCAGTTCATCATTAATCCTTACGACGAGTGGTATGCTTTAGTGAGAGCACTCGAATTAAAGGAAGCCGGAAAGGCCGAAAAAGTGACCCTTATTCATGTTGGTCTTGCCGATAGCGATGCTACCATTCGCAAAGGTTTTGCTTTAGGCGCCGATGACGGTGTTAGAATTGATGCTGAAGGACCGGATGCTTATTTTGTGGCCGAACAGGTAGCGGCCTATGCCAAAACAAACGGTTACGATATGGTTATGGTTGGAAAGGAGACCATCAGTTATAATGGTTCTTCGGTAGGCGGAATGATCGCCGGTTTTATGGATCTGCCATTTATATCTTTGGCTACCAAATTGGATCTTAATGGCACTACCGCTACGGTTGAGCAGGATGTGGATGGCGGAACTCAAATTGTAGATTGCGATCTGCCTTTGGTATTATCATGCGCTAAGGGAATGGCCGAACAACGTATTCCAAATATGAAAGGTATTATGGGAGCTAGAACGAAACCGTTAACAGTAGTTCCGGCAACTGCAAGTAGTAAAACAACCAGTGTAAAATCTTTTAGTTTATCTGCCGGCAGAACCACTTGTAAAATGTTAGATGAAAATAATTTGGATGAACTGGTGAATTTACTTCACACAGAAGCGAAAGTGATATAAAATACAAGGTACGAAATACGAAATACTATTTAAAAAAATTAAAATGAGTGTTCTAGTTTACACAGAGATCAATAAAGGAAAAGTTAAAAAAGCTTCTTTGGAAGCTGTTAACTATGG